>NZ_JBHZDA010000233.1:0-1027 GCF_042755665.1 Streptomyces sp. NPDC059142 | reverse complement strand
CCCCGCGGCCCCCCCCCCCCGGGGGCCCTGCCGGCTCCGCGCCCCCCGACCCCCCGACCGCCCGCCCCCCCCCCCCCGCCCCCCCCGGTCCGTACCGTACGGTCGGAGGTCAGTAGGGTGGACCATCCGGTACCCTACGATGTACCACACCTGGCCGTGCCGAGCGCGCCGCAAGCCGCCTCGGACGCAACCCCCTGGGACGGACGCTCCCCACGGCCTTCTGATCACGCCCGGCCCTGCCCGCCAGGACCGGCGCACCACGAGGCAAGGCGGACGAAGACGATGACGACCCTGACGCTGACCGTGTCGGACGAGGTACGCGCCCTCGCCCCCGGCTTCACCCCGCTCGTCGTGGAGGCCCGGGGCCTGGTGAACGGCCCCAGCGACGAAGCCGGCTCCGCCCTGCTGGACGACGCGTCCCGCCGGCTCGCAGCCCGCCTCGGCGGACGCGCCCCGCACGAGGACCCCCACCTCGCCGCCTGGCGCGCCGCCTACACCGCCTTCGGGGCCAAGCCCTCCCGTACCCGCAACTCCGCGGAGGCGCTGGCCCGGCGTGCGCTCTCCGGCGCCGGGCTGCCCCGGATCAACCGCCTCGTCGACCTCTACAACGCCGTGAGCGTCGCGCACCTCGTCCCGGTCGGCGGCGAGGACACCGACCGGATCACAGGCGCCATGCGGCTCGTCCTGGCCACCGGTGAGGAGCCGTTCCTGACCGCCGCGGACGGGGCGAGCGCCGTCGAGCACCCCGAGCCCGGCGAGGTCGTCTGGTGCGACGACGAGGGCGTCACCTGCCGCCGCTGGAACTGGCGCCAGGGCGTCCGCACCCGGCTCACCGAGGAGTCGGTCAACGCCGTCTTCCTGCTGGAGGGCCTCGACCCCATGACCGCCCCGCAGCTCGAAGCGGCGGGCGCGGAGCTGGCGGAGAACCTGGCCAAGGTCAGCCCCGGGGCCGAGATCACGGTACGCACCGTGCGCTGACCGCGCCGGGGGCGGCGAATCGCCCGGGGCCGGGGAGGCGGCGCACCGC
>NZ_JBHZDA010000232.1:762-1049 GCF_042755665.1 Streptomyces sp. NPDC059142 | reverse complement strand
GAGGTAGGCAACGCCAGCCCCGCCGGCGAACTTGCCGACACACGCGACGGTGAACACGCCCACCGCCATGACCAGCCCCCGCCACCCCAGGCTGTCGAAGTGCACCGACAAGCCGGTCAGTGTGAAGAAGACGGGCAGCAGGAACAGGCTTGTCCGCTCGATCCGCTGCGCGGCCTCGGGGGCCTTGGACGCCAGCAGGTCGCGGGGCACCACCACTCCGAAGGCGAAGGCGCCGAAGACCGCGTGCAGCCCGATCGTCTCCGTGGCCCACGCGCACAGCAGCGTGC
>NZ_JBHZDA010000232.1:0-752 GCF_042755665.1 Streptomyces sp. NPDC059142 | reverse complement strand
GTCCACAGGGGGGCGGTGGAGCCGGTGTCGGCGAGGGCACGAGCACGGCGAGCGCGGCAGGAGTTCCCCTGCACCAGTCGCCCCGGGAGGCGAGGAGCCGCACGAGCAGCGGGCGGACGACGAACATCAGCACCAGCACGAAGCCGGCCGACTGCACGAACACGCGGACCATGGGCCACGAGCCGCCGGAGCTCGCGGCGACGACCACCGCGGCCAGGACGCACCAGGCGAGCGCGTCCTGGACGGCCGCGGAGGCCAGGGACATGGCACCGACCGGGTCCCGGTTCATGCCCCGCTCGTGAATGATCCGGGCCAGGACCGGGAAGGCGGTGATCGACGTGGCCACGCCCATGAAGAGCACCGGCCCGAGCATGCCGTCACCTCTCAGCTGCGACTGGTCCATCCAGGAGTACAGGACCACCGCCGCGCCGACGCCGAGCCCGAACGGCAGCAGCATGGAACCGAGGCTGATCGACACGATCCGCCGCCCGGCGCCGCGCAGTTGGGTGAGGTCGAGCTGGTGGCCCACACCGAACATGAACAGGGTCAGTCCCAGTTGCGCGATCACGTTCAGGTACGGCCTGACGTCCGTGGGGAACAGCCGCTCCGTCAGGTCGCCGGGAAGCAGGCCGAGCAGACTGGGACCGAGCGCGATGCCCGCGACGATCTCTCCCATGACGGCGGGCTGGCGCACGCGCTGAGCCAGCCTGGCGAACACGTACGCCGCGGTGGTCACGGCGGCGAAACCGATC
>NZ_JBHZDA010000231.1:722-1062 GCF_042755665.1 Streptomyces sp. NPDC059142 | reverse complement strand
TAACGGTGGATCCCACCGAGGAGCATGACGCCGTGAGGCACCAGGATGGCTGCGCGGCGGTGGAGCGGCCACCGCGCCGAGCGCAGAGAAGGGGCGGTGTGCCTGGTGAACCCTTTCGACGATCCGGATGCCGTGTTCCAGGTCCTCGTCAACGACGAAGGACAGCAATCCCTGTGGCCCGCGTTCGCGGAGGTTCCCGACGGCTGGAGCATCGCGCATGACAAGGACAGCCGCGAGGCCTGCATGGCGTACATCGAGAAGAACTGGACCGACCTGCGGCCCAGGAGCCTGATCGAGGCCATGGAAGGCTGACTCGCCCCGCGGAACGCCCACGTGAGCC
>NZ_JBHZDA010000231.1:0-712 GCF_042755665.1 Streptomyces sp. NPDC059142 | reverse complement strand
AGATCCTCACCGTCCGCCGCGCCGTCGCGGCACCTCGCCAGGGAGCGCGCATGCGTCATGACACGTTGGTCGACGCCATCGGCAACACTCCGCTCGTCCGACTGCGCGTGGAGGCCCCGGAGGGCGTCGAGGTCCACGCCAAGCTGGAACTGCTCAACCCGTACGCCATGACGGACCGCGTCGCCCGCCGGGTGATTCTGGAGGCCCGGCGCAGCGGCGCCCTGCGGGACGGCGCGCCGATCGTCGAGAGTTCCTCGGGGACCATGGCCCTCGGTGTCGCCCTGGTGGGCACCTACCTCGGACACCCGGTGCACATCGTCACCGATCCCCGTATCGACTCCGTCACCCTCGCCAAACTGGAGGCGATGGGGTGCGAGGTGCACGTGGTGGAGGCGATGACCGCCCAGGGCTGGCAGAGCGCCCGCCTGGAACGCCTGGCCGACCTCATGCGTGACCTGCCGGGCGCCTGGTGGCCGCAGCAGTACAGCAACCCCGACAACCCCGCCGCCTACCGGACCCTCGCGGCGGAACTCGTGGAGGACCTGGGCACCGTGGACGTCCTGGTCGGCTCGGTCGGCAGCGGCGGCTCGCTCTGCGGCACCTCCGCCGCGCTCCTGGAGAGCTCGCCCGACCTGAAGGTGGTCGGCGTCGACTGCGTCGGCAGCGTCCGCTTCGGGCAGCCCGACGTCGCCCCCCGCAAGCAGAGCGGACT
>NZ_JBHZDA010000230.1:0-1200 GCF_042755665.1 Streptomyces sp. NPDC059142 | reverse complement strand
GGGCGGAGAGGCGGGCGGCGCGGGAGACGTGCACCAGCTAGGACTCGTCGAGTCCGAGAAACTCGTCATCGACCCCAAGACACTATATGCAGTCGAACAGGGCGTGGGAGAGCGCGAGGGCGGTACGGCGCTCGGCCACCGACAGGTAGCGGTTGCGGCTGGAGAGCGCGAGGCCGTCGTCCTCGCGGACCGTCGGTACGCCGACGATCTCGACCGGGAAGTTCAGGTCGCGGGCCATCCGGCGGACCAGGGCGAGCTGTTGGGCGTCCTTGAGGCCGAAGAAGGTGACGTCGGCGCGGGTGAGGTGGAGGAGCTTGGCGACGACCGTGAGCATGCCGTCGAAGTGGCCGGGGCGTGAGGCGCCTTCGAAGTGCTCGCCCATGGGTCCCGCGGAGAGGGTGATCTGCGGGGCGCCGCCGGGGTAGACCTCGTCGGCCGCCGGTGCGAAGACGATGTCGGCGCCGGCCTCCCGCGCGACCTTCAGGTCGGCGTCGAGGGTGCGCGGGTAGCGGTCCAGGTCCTCCCCGGCGCCGAACTGGAGGGGGTTGACGAAGACGGTGACGACGACGAGGCCCTGGGGTCCGACCCGGGTGCGGGCGGCCCGTACGAGCGTGGCGTGGCCCTCGTGGAGGGCGCCCATCGTCAACAGGACGCCGATCCGGGCGCCGGGGGCGCGCCGGTCCAGGAGGCGGTCGAGGTCCGCGCGCGTGGCGGCGAGTTCGAAGCTCATGGGGTCCGTGTCTCCGGTCTCTCCGGTCCCGGCGGTCCGTCCGGCGGGACCGGTCCGTGCGGTGGGGCTGATCGCTGCCGTGGGTCCGGTCCGTGCGGCGGGGCTCATCTGTGCCGTGGGTCCGGTCCGTGCGGCGGGGCTCATCGGTGCGGTGGCTGGGCTCATCGGGTGCCTCCGGCGGCGCCGCCCGTGGCGTTCCCGGGGGTGTCGCCGCCCGCGAGCACGCCGAGCAGGTCCTCCGCCAGCTCCGGCTTGAGCAGCCCGTGCGCCAGCGCCCGGTCGGCGGTCGTACGGGCCATCGCGAGGTAGCCGGCGACGGCGCCGGGGGCGTGGGCGCGCCACTCGGCGACATGCGCGGCGGGGCGGGCCCGCGCGCCCCCCCGCCCCCGGCCCGCGGCGGTGTCCCCCCGCCGGGGCCCGGGGGGGCGCGCCGCGGGGCGCTCAATAGATCGCGCGCGCTCTGTGGCGCC
>NZ_JBHZDA010000229.1:0-1215 GCF_042755665.1 Streptomyces sp. NPDC059142 | reverse complement strand
GGATTTGTTTATAAGAGACCGGGTGAGCGCCGGCGGGGGGGGGGGGGGGGCGGCATGCCGCCGCGATCTCCTCGCCCCGCCGGACCTGGCGTCGTGTCAGACGCGGGCCGGGACGCGGGAGCGCCGGTACAGGAGCGCGCCGCCGAGGATCAGCCCGGCGCTCGACGCCGCGGCGGCGAGCAGACGGGGGTCGCCGCCGGTGGCCGCGAGCTGCGCGTCGTCCGCGGGGCGGGCGGCGGGCAGGACGGCGGGCGTGATCGCGCGCGTGGCGGGCTCGGTGTGGGCCACGTGGTGCGGGGGCCCGGCGGGGGCCGGCGGAACGGAGCGGTCCTTCGGCGGGGTGATCTCCTCGGGCTCCTCGTCGGGGGTCTCGGGGAGTTCGGGGGCGGTGGGGCGCTCCGGCGGCGCCGGGGGCGTACCGCTGCCGCAGTTGTTGCCGAAGGCCGGGTTGAGGAGACCCACCAGGTCGACGGAGTCACCGCAGACGTTCACGGGGATGTCGAGCGGTGTCTCGACGTCGTTGCCGCCGAGGACGCCGGGCGACCCCTTGGCGATGCTGCTGGCCTCGCTGCCGGAGCCGGTGACCGCCTGGTGCGGGGCTCCGGGGGCCAGGTGGGGCTGGGCGGGGGCGCCGTGGTGCGGGGGAGCGTCCTGCTGCTGGGGCGCGTGCTGCTGGGGCGCCGCGGGGTGGTGGGGCGCCTGGTGGTGCGGGGCGGCGTGGTGCTTCGGCGGGTGCGACACGTTGGCGCAGGTGTTGCCGAAGGCGGGGTTCAGGATCCCGATCACGTCGACGCTGTTGCCGCAGGCGTTGACGGGGACGTCCAGCGGCACCTGGACGTTGTTGCCGGACAGCAGCCCCGGCGATCCGACCGCGGCGCCGTTCGCGTCGGCTGCCTGGGCGTAACCGCCGCTCAAGGACAGCACACTCGACGCCGCGGCGGCCGTGAGCAGTCCTTTGCTGATGAGGTCTCGCACTGTGTTTCTCTCCTTGGTGCCGGCGGACCGGCCGGCCGTTGTCACGGGTGGGTTCCATGCCCCACCGGGGCCGGTCCCGGCACGCGTGAGGGCACGCGCGCCGGGACCGGAAGGGGGGGTTTAAGTGGTCAACCCCACCAAGAAACCAGAGCAGGAGGAAAGAGATTGAAAAAGAGATTTACAAATCAGGGTGGATGTGAGCACAGAAATAGATGAGATTAGAGAAAAAAAAGAGAAAGA
>NZ_JBHZDA010000228.1:0-1346 GCF_042755665.1 Streptomyces sp. NPDC059142 | reverse complement strand
ACACAGTGGACGCGAGCAACTGAGGACAAGCCCTCGGCCTATTAGTACCAGTCAGCTCCAACCGTTACCGGTCTTCCACATCTGGCCTATCAACCCAGTAGTCTCCTGGGAGCCTTAACCCCTCATGGGGGTGGGAGTCCTCATCTCGAAGCAGGCTTCCCGCTTAGATGCTTTCAGCGGTTATCCTTTCCGAACGTAGCCAACCAGCCATGCCCTTGGCAGAACAACTGGCACACCAGAGGTTCGTCCGTCCCGGTCCTCTCGTACTAGGGACAGCCCTTCTCAAGACTCCTGCGCGCGCAGCGGATAGGGACCGAACTGTCTCACGACGTTCTAAACCCAGCTCGCGTACCGCTTTAATGGGCGAACAGCCCAACCCTTGGGACCGACTCCAGCCCCAGGATGCGACGAGCCGACATCGAGGTGCCAAACCATCCCGTCGATATGGACTCTTGGGGAAGATCAGCCTGTTATCCCCGGGGTACCTTTTATCCGTTGAGCGACGGCGCTTCCACAAGCCACCGCCGGATCACTAGTCCCGACTTTCGTCCCTGCTCGACCCGTCGGTCTCACAGTCAAGCTCCCTTGTGCACTTACACTCAACACCTGATTACCAACCAGGCTGAGGGAACCTTTGGGCGCCTCCGTTACTCTTTAGGAGGCAACCGCCCCAGTTAAACTACCCATCAGACACTGTCCCTGATCCGGATCACGGACCCAGGTTAGACATCCAGCACGACCAGAGTGGTATTTCAACGGCGACTCCACCTGAACTGGCGTCCAAGCTTCAAAGTCTCCCACCTATCCTACACAAGCCGAACCGAACACCAATATCAAACTATAGTAAAGGTCCCGGGGTCTTTCCGTCCTGCTGCGCGAAACGAGCATCTTTACTCGTAGTGCAATTTCACCGGGCCTATGGTTGAGACAGTCGAGAAGTCGTTACGCCATTCGTGCAGGTCGGAACTTACCCGACAAGGAATTTCGCTACCTTAGGATGGTTATAGTTACCACCGCCGTTTACTGGCGCTTAAGTTCTCAGCTTCGCCACCCCGAAGAATGACTAACCGGTCCCCTTAACGTTCCAGCACCGGGCAGGCGTCAGTCCGTATACATCGCCTTACGGCTTCGCACGGACCTGTGTTTTTAGTAAACAGTCGCTTCTCGCTGGTCTCTGCGGCCACCCCCAGCTCAGAGTGCAAAACTCATCACCAGGAATGGCCCCCCTTCTCCCGAAGTTACGGGGGCATTTTGCCGAGTTCCTTAACCATAGTTCACCCGAACGCCTCGGTATTCTCTACCTGACCACCTGAGTCGGTTTAGGGTACGGGCCGCCATGAAACTCG
>NZ_JBHZDA010000227.1:0-1393 GCF_042755665.1 Streptomyces sp. NPDC059142 | reverse complement strand
GCCCGGGATCACCACACCAGTGAACCGGCAGAATCACGGATCGGCATCCTGAGAACGCTGCCCCGGTGTGGCACGTACACAGGGGCGCGGACCGGCCGGCCGATGTCGGCATACCGGGTGCCCAGCCGGCCGCTCGGGCCGGCAGCCGAAGGCGAGGACGAAGGCACGCTGGGCATGCGCGGTCGCCCGCTCGTTGGCGACACCGTGCTGCTCACATTCCCGGAGCCCGGTGCTGGCGGCCCATGCGGCCGAGGCGGTCGGCGCCTGCGCAACACGGTTGTCGCGGTCGCGACCGTACTCGACTGACGGCCTGCGGCCCGCGCAGCTGGGGACGTAGGCCATCATCCCCTCATCAGGGCGTTCCGCATCGACCGGCACCCCGTCACCAACGCGGGCTTCGGCCGCTTCACTTCACCTTCACCTTCACCTCACCGAGGTGACCGGACACGAGACAGCCGTCGAACGCCGCTCAACGGTGTGAGGCTTGGGCGACGATCGCCCTTGGCCGGGAGATGCTGCCGCCGTGTCGTACGACTCGGACTTCCGGCGGCCCCGGAGTCTTCCCTTCTCACAAGTTCTGTCTCATACGGGTTGTGGACGCAGGAGCAATCGCCGTGGACTCTCCGCTATGGACGGCGCAAGCCGGAAAGCCGAGAGTGGACGGGGAACAGAAAAGACAAAAGGGTGAATCGAGTAGACGACTCGCAGGAGCCTCTGTACTCGGCGGAATGAGAAATCGAGAAGGGTCTCTTATGCGAAGGATCTCCGCACCGTTCGCCGCACTTGGAGGGAAATCCATGGAGTGGAAGAAGAAATCGGCAGCCATCCTTACGGCACTCGGCATCGCTGCTGGAGGGATGGTCATGGCTGCGACGCCCGCTGCGGCGGTCGCTGACTGCCCGGCAGCCAGACTGTGCATCTACGACGAAACGAATTTCGGCGGGGATCGGATCGTGAGCGCCAGCACCAACGCCTGTTTCACCCCGTGGAACACCGTAAGGTTCGGATACATCCGTTCCTACGTCAGCAACTCCTCCGTCACCGCCAAGGTCTGGCACAAGAACAGCGGCAGCGGCTACACCGCGGTTCGCACGCTGCCCGCCGGCGGCTTCAGCAGCGACATCGGCACCCCCGTCGGAGGCGGCGAGCACGACAAGGTCTGCATGGGTAATGCAACCCCCTGAGCCGAAGGGCCTGTTTAGGGCGGGGAAGCTTTCGGGGCGCAAGGCGGGCGATGCCTGCCCCTGAGCTTCAGGCTCACGTCATTTGACGGCCGCGCGCGGGCAGGTACTCGTGGCATGAAATCCGGTTCTCCGCCAGGCTGGGGACATCGCCATAGCGTATTCAGGGGCCCTCCGAACTAAGTTCGGAGGGCCCCTGAATACGCTATGGC
>NZ_JBHZDA010000226.1:0-1403 GCF_042755665.1 Streptomyces sp. NPDC059142 | reverse complement strand
GCTGCGGACCATGGCACCGAACATCGCAACGAACACGACCGTGGATCTCGCCGGGCTGCTGGAGTTCGTACGGCCCCGGCACCGCGCGATCCTGCTGACCACCCGCGCGGACGGCCGCCCGCAGGGCTCCCCGCTCTCCTGCGGCGTGGACGACTCGGGGCGGATCGTCGTCTCGACGTACCCCGAGCGCGCGAAGACGCGCAACGCCAAGCGGGACGAGCGGGTGAGCGTGATCGTCCTGTCGGACGACTGGAACGGCCCCTGGGTGCAGGTCGACGGCGCGGCCGAGGTCGTCGACTCCCCCGACTCGGTCGAGCCGCTGGTGGAGTACTACCGGAACATCGCGGGGGAGCACCCGGACTGGGACGAGTACCGGGCGGCGATGGTGAAGCAGGGCAAGTCGATCATCCGCATCACCCCGGAGCGCTGGAGCCCGGTCGCGACGGGCGGCTTCCCCGCCCACCTGGCGCCGTAGGGCCCCGGGGGCGTACGCCGGTCGTACGCAGCCGTACGTCAGCCCCCGTGCCCGTCCCGGTCCCGGGCGGCGGCGCGGTCCCGCATCGCCTCGATGCCCGCCACCAGGAGTTCCAGCGCGAAGGTGAAGTCCCGGTGGCGCATCTCCTCGACCGTGTCGCCGCCGCGCGCCGCCATGATCTCTTCCGCGTTGTCGAAGGACCCCTCGTACCCCGGCTGTCCCCCGATGGCCCCCATCGCCTGCTGGAAGTACGCGTCCTGCGACAGCCCGGCGTCCGCGCAGCGCTGCACGAAGTGGCCCTCGATGGTGCCGAATCCGTACACGAACTGGAAGACCGCGGCCAGCCCGCCCATCTGGTCCTGGCGCGCCAGTCCCGTACGGCCCAGGACCCCCTGGACGGCCGTGGAGAACTCCATCGAACGCGGTCCGATGTTCAGGAACCTGCCGACGAGCGGCGAGACCCAGTGGTGGCGGACGAGCACCGACCGGTAGCTGGCGGCGAGTTCGCGGAGCTGGTCGCGCCAGTCGGCGTCCTCGTCCGTCAGGTCGGGGACGCGGACCTCGCCGAAGACCGCGTCCAGGGCGAGTTCGAGGAGGTCGTCCTTGGTGTCGACGTACCAGTAGAGGGACATCGCGGTCACCCCCAGCTCGGCGGCGAGCCGGCGCATGGAGAACTTCGCCGGGCCCTCCGCGTCGAGCAGCCGTACGGAGACGGCGGTGATGCGGTCGCGGTCGAGCCCGTGGGGGTGGTCCGTGCCCGTACCCGCGCTCCTGCGGCCACGGCCCGCCGGCTTCCCCTCCAGCCACACGCTGGTACGTACGGGGCGCTGGGCGCTGTCGGCTTCCGACACCATGGGTGAGCCTCCTCGTTTCCTCATGCTAGTGCGGCGACCGCTGCCAGGGTCTCTCGTCCGGATCTTGCCGGGCC
>NZ_JBHZDA010000225.1:0-1439 GCF_042755665.1 Streptomyces sp. NPDC059142 | reverse complement strand
CCGTGATGCTGTTCCTCGCCGCCTATACCGCTCTGCTGCACCACCACTCCGGATCCGACGACCTCGCCGTCGGCCTGCCCGTCGCGAACCGCACCGAGCCCGGCACCCGTTCCATGGTCGGCACCTTCGTCAACATGCGCCTGGTGCGCGCCGACCTCACGGGCGACCCGGACCTCACCGAACTCGTCCGCCGGACCACCGCCGCCGTCCGGGCGGGGGACCGGCACGACATCCCTTTCCAGGCACTCGTCGAACTCCTGCCGGCACCGCGTCCGCCCGGCGTACCGCCCGGCTACCAACTGGCCGTCAACCACACGCCGGCCGGCAGCCTCGGCGCCCCCGTCTCCTCCTGCGAGGAGGACCTGCTGCTGGACATCGCCGACGGCACCGCGCGCCTCGTCTACGACACCGCCCTCTTCGACCGGGCCACCGTCGACACCCTGCTCGCCGACTACGTCCGGATGCTCGCCACTCTCCTGGACGCCCCCGGCACCCGTCTCTCCCGGCTCCGCGCCGACCCCGAGCAGAACATGTCCGACATCTCCTTCGCGGTGGAACGCCACGTGCAGGCCGGCGCCACCCCGCCCTTCCCCGCCTGGCACGTCGACCGCAGCCGCAACGACCTCCAGGTCTGCGCCCAGCTGATGGCGGCCCGCGACAACCTGGGCGCGGTCGCGGCGGACCTGGCCGCCTTCGGCCACGCCGTCACCGCACTCGCCGCCCGGTACACCGACACCCCGATGCCCGGCCACACCCACGGCCAGGCGGCCCAGATCATCACCCCCGGCTACCACCTCGCCGCCCTCGCCGCGGAGACCTCCGCCGCGCTGCGCCGCACACTGCACACCTACGACGAGATCGACGCCTGCCCCCTGGGCTCGGGCGCCATGGCAGGGCAGGAACTGCCCTGGGACCGGACCCGGCTGGCCGAACTCCTCGGCTTCGCCCGCACCCAGCCGCACGCCCTGGTGGGCGTCGCCTCCCGCACGTGGACGACCGCCATCGCCACCGACCTCGCCTCCTACGCCGCCGTCCTGAGCCGCTTCACCACCGACCTCATGACCTGGAGCGGCGCCGGCTTCGGCTTCCTCGACCTGCCCGACGAACTGGCCGGCATCTCCGCCGCCATGCCGCAGAAGCGCAACTTCCCCGTCCTGGAACGCATCCGGGGCCGCTGTGCCCACGTCGTGGGCCGGGCCGCGGACCTCGTCGCCGGACAGCGCAACACCCCGTACACCAACACCGTCGAGGTGTCCAAGGAGACCGGCGCCCACCTGCACGTCCAGGCCGTCGCCATGCGCTCCCTGCTGCGCCTGGCCCACGCCGTCGTCAACGGCGCCACCTTCCGCACCGAGCGGATGCGCGCCCCCTGCGCCGAGGACCACCACGGCGGATTCACCCTCGCCAACCGCCTCACCCTCGACTGCGGCAGCCCCAGG
>NZ_JBHZDA010000224.1:0-1501 GCF_042755665.1 Streptomyces sp. NPDC059142 | reverse complement strand
GGTACGGCCCCGCCGCGCCCGCGGCCGCGGGCCCGCACCACGACCGGGGCGGGGCGCCGGCGGCGCGCCGCCGCGCGGGGCCGGGGGCCCGGGGGCGCGGGCGCGGCGGCCGTCTCCCGTACCGCCTCGGGCGGCAGCGCCCCCCTGCGGTGCGCGCCCGCCATCAGACGGGTCCCGCGCCGGGGCGGGGCGCGCCGACCTCGCCGGTGCGCTTGAGCTTCTGCCAGCGCAGCCGGCCGCCCGTGAGGGCCGTGACGCTGGAGTGGATCAGCACCAGGTACATCAACTGCCGGTAGGCGATCTGCTGCAACGGCATCATCAGCAGATAGCGGTACTTCTCCTTGTCGAGCCGGAACGCGTAGGCCGCGCAGAGCAGTTGGACGAGGAGGACCGCCAGCCAGGCCAGCAGGGACGCCCGGAAGTCCACGAAGACCATCGCGTAGAGGGTGAACACGTCGATGAGCGGCGCGAAGACGGGCGTGACGATCTGGAAGAGCACCACCAGCGGCATACCGATCCGGCCGAACCGGCCCGAGGGCCCCTTGTCCAGGACCGAGCCGCGGTGCTTCCACAGCGCCTGCATCGTGCCGTAGCTCCAGCGGTAGCGCTGGCGCCAGAGCTGCCCGACGCTCGCCGGGGCCTCGGTCCAGGCGCGCGCGTGCTCCGCGTACACGACCCGCCACCCCGCGCGGTGCAGGGCGATGGTGATGTCGGTGTCCTCGGCCAGGGTGTCCTCGCTCATGCCGCCGACCTCCAGCACGGCCCGGCGGCGGAAGGCGCCGATGGCGCCGGGGATGGTGGGCATGCAGCCGAGGACGTCGTACATACGGCGGTCGAGGTTGAAGCCCATCACGTACTCGATGTGCTGCCAGGCCCCGATCAGGGTGTCGCGGTTGCCGACCTTGGCGTTGCCCGCGACGGCACCGACCCGCTCGTCCCCGAAGGGCTGCACCAGCTCCCCCACGGTGTCGGGCTCGAAGACGGTGTCGCCGTCCATCATCACCACGATGTCGTGACTGGCGTGCCGCACCCCGTTGTTGAGGGCGGCGGACTTGCCCGCGTTCTCCTGGCGGACGACGCGGACGCCGGGCAGCCCCAGGGACTCCGCGATCTCGGCGGTGCCGTCCGTGGAGCCGTCGTCCACGACGACGATCTCGATCGGGTGGGTGCTCGCGGCGAGGGAGTGCAGCGTGTTGGCGATGCACTCCTTCTCGTTGTACGCGGGCACGATCACGCTCACCGGTTCGTAGACCGGCGGCCCCCAGGTGAAGCGGCGTCTGTTGCGCTGCCGGTGGTGGCGGCGGGCGAGGACGAGCATCAGCCCGAACCGGGCCAGCACGGCGACACCGACGACCGCGAGGCCGGTGGCGAGAACGGGGACGGACCACTCGGCGACGGCCACGGCGGCGATCAGGGCCCTGCCCTCCCAGAGGGTGGCGCCGGTGGCCTCGCGGTGGGCCGTGCGCGCGGCGCCGGGGGCCGTGCCGCCGGAGCCGGGGGC
>NZ_JBHZDA010000223.1:0-1608 GCF_042755665.1 Streptomyces sp. NPDC059142 | reverse complement strand
GGGTGGGGTGATGGGTGGCTGGTCGTTGTTTGAGAACTGCACAGTGGACGCGAGCATCTGTGGCCAAGTTTTTAAGGGCGCACGGTGGATGCCTTGGTACCAGGAACCGATGAAGGACGTGGGAGGCCGCGATAGGCCCCGGGGAGCTGTCAACCGAGCTTTGATCCGGGGGTGTCCGAATGGGGAAACCCGGCAGTCGTCATGGGCTGTCACCCGCTGCTGAACACATAGGCAGTGTGGAGGGAACGAGGGGAAGTGAAACATCTCAGTACCCTCAGGAAGAGAAAACAACCGTGATTCCGGGAGTAGTGGCGAGCGAAACCGGATGAGGCCAAACCGTATGCGTGTGATACCCGGCAGGGGTTGCGCATGCGGGGTTGTGGGAGTTCTCTTGATCGGTCTGCCGGCCGGTCGGCGAGTCAGAAACCGTATGGATAGGCGAAGGACATGCGAAAGGTCCGGCGTAGAGGGTAAGACCCCCGTAGCTGAAATCTGTACGGCTCGTTTGAGAACCACCCAAGTAGCACGGGGCCCGAGAAATCCCGTGTGAATCTGGCGGGACCACCCGCTAAGCCTAAATATTCCCTGGTGACCGATAGCGGATAGTACCGTGAGGGAATGGTGAAAAGTACCGCGGGAGCGGAGTGAAATAGTACCTGAAACCGTGTGCCTACAAGCCGTGGGAGCGTCGCCGTGTGTGCTTGCACATACGGTCGTGACTGCGTGCCTTTTGAAGAATGAGCCTGCGAGTTTGCGGTGTGTTGCGAGGTTAACCCGTGTGGGGAAGCCGTAGCGAAAGCGAGTCCGAATAGGGCGGTATAGTAGCGCGCTCAAGACCCGAAGCGGAGTGATCTAGCCATGGGCAGGTTGAAGCGGAGGTAAGACTTCGTGGAGGACCGAACCCACCAGGGTTGAAAACCTGGGGGATGACCTGTGGTTAGGGGTGAAAGGCCAATCAAACTCCGTGATAGCTGGTTCTCCCCGAAATGCATTTAGGTGCAGCGTCGTGTGTTTCTTGCCGGAGGTAGAGCACTGGATAGGCGATGGGCCCTACCGGGTTACTGACCTTAGCCAAACTCCGAATGCCGGTAAGTGAGAGCGCGGCAGTGAGACTGTGGGGGATAAGCTCCATGGTCGAGAGGGAAACAGCCCAGAGCATCGACTAAGGCCCCTAAGCGTACGCTAAGTGGGAAAGGATGTGGAGTCGCAGAGACAACCAGGAGGTTGGCTTAGAAGCAGCCACCCTTGAAAGAGTGCGTAATAGCTCACTGGTCAAGTGATTCCGCGCCGACAATGTAGCGGGGCTCAAGCGTACCGCCGAAGTCGTGTCATTGCAGCATGAGGGCCAACGCCCGCTGTGATGGGTAGGGGAGCGTCGTGTGCCGGGTGAAGCAGCAGCGGAAGCTAGTTGTGGACGGTTCACGAGTGAGAATGCAGGCATGAGTAGCGATACACACGTGGGAAACGTGTGCGCCGATTGACTAAGGGTTCCTGGGTCAAGCTGATCTGCCCAGGGTAAGTCGGGACCTAAGGCGAGGCCGACAGGCGTAGTCGATGGACAACCGGTTGATATTCCGGTACCCGCTTTGAAACGCCCAATACTGAATC
>NZ_JBHZDA010000222.1:0-1625 GCF_042755665.1 Streptomyces sp. NPDC059142 | reverse complement strand
GGGACAGCCCTTAGCTTGATCTTTAACCTGTGCGGCGTGGACGCGGGGTCGTTGATTTCTTCGTGCGTCGCTTTGCGGAGCCTGGTCTGCCAACTGTGTGCACGTCATGGCGGGCAGTGGGCTGGTTGTTCTTGCGGCCGGGTGGGCGTCCTGGGCCGGGCCGGGCGGTTTTCGGTGCTTCGGCTGGACAGGCGGCCTTTGTGCGGAGGTGCCGAAAGTCGCGGCGGACTCGTGCGGGGGTGAGCCTGTCGGGCGGGGCCTGCTTCTCCCACGGCCGTCGGAGGTCTGCCGCCAGTGGGCGTGCGAGCCGGAGCTGAGTGAAGGCGGCGAGGATCAGCCAGGTCCAGCGATCGGCGGCTTCAGGGCTGCGGATCTTCGGGCAGGTCCAGCCCAGGGTCTGTTTGAAGAGCCGGAAGGTGTGTTCGATGTCGAAGCGTCGCAGGAATGCCTGCCAGAGCAGGTCGACGGTGGTTTCGGTGGCGTCGGTGCCCGACCACCACAGCCAGACCGGCTTCGGTGTCGCGCCGCTGGGCAGGTGCTCGACCTCCAGACGGATCACGGTGCCCTCGATGACGGGCAGGGCACCCAGCTCGCCGGTCCAGGAGGAGCGGTGGGTCAGTCTCGGGTGGAGCCGGTCCCAGGCCCGTGCGGTGGCGCTGCCGTAAAGGCGGGTCGCGGTCACCGTCTGAATGTCGGGTGTGCTTCAGGTGGCTGGGTCACCGAAGACGAACTCGCTGCCGTGGCGGGGCGGGCGGCCCCGAACTCCAAGCTCGCGGGGTGGGACCGCACGTCGCAGGACACGGTCCGAGCGCATCCGGCCCAGCACCTGCACCGGCAGATCCTTCAGCAGGAAGGCCAGACGTGGCACGTCGTATCCGGCATCCACCACGATCAGGATCTCCGGGTCGGCGTCTTTCCACTGGCCGGCTGTGATGAGCCGTTCGACGAGCTCGCGCATCTGCCTGGCGGTGACGGTGGCGGCGTCGTCGCCCGGTGCCAGACGTAGTGCGTCCAGCGGTGCTGTCCAGGAACTTCGGCCGGTCTCCAGCGCGCAGATCACCGAGTACGGCCAGCCGGGAACCGGGATGTGCTGGTCCTTGCCCCGTCCGTAGGTGTGGCACAGAATTCGCTGCGGTGAGGTGTGGGCGCTGGGCCGCAGCCAGCAGGTGAGGTCGGCGGCCAGGACCAGCCGACCGTCCGACGCGCGCGGCAGCGGCACCGTGGCCAGGGCCCGTCGCAGCCTGGCGACGTCGACCCGGCCCGCGGCCAGGGAGTCGTAGAGCCCGCCGTGTCCCCGCCGGTATTCGCCGACCAGAGACAGTTCCACCAGGGACCGGACCGGCCCGTCGGCGCACAACACCGCGTCCACGAGTTCGAACAGTCCATCCGCACGTCTGGTCAGACAGGAGTAGAACTCACCCCGGAAGCGTGACAGTCCCGCAATCGGATCCTGCCGGACGACGTGATGCGACAGACTCATCCCCACGGCCTTCGTGCTGAGCGTTGTGTGTTCCTTGGTCGGATCACATGCTCAGCCGAAGGCCGCCCGCATGTACCGCAGTTACCAGTCCGAGTGATCAAGTACGACGAGCCGTTCGGACCTCGAGGTTAAAGATCAAGTTAGG
>NZ_JBHZDA010000221.1:0-1639 GCF_042755665.1 Streptomyces sp. NPDC059142 | reverse complement strand
TCGCGCGCCCAACCCCACTGGCGCGGGCTCACGGGCGTCGTGACGCGCCGGCGCGTGGCCCCCTTGTCCCCTGGCTATCAGCGGCTTCACGTCGAGGTCCCGAAGCAGACGGCGGTACTTGTCACGGTATTCCGCGACCGCACCCGCCCCTGGTCGGCACAGCGGGCGCCACGGCCGGCGGGCGCGCGCCGTGACAGCAGCGCAGCCGTACACCGAGCTGACCGACGTCCCGTGCGATGCGCTGCGCGTTCGCCGTCGCCCCGCACCCCGGCGAGCACCTGCTGAGAACGAGCGCCGTGGCCTGCATCTCCGCCACGAGCCCGCCAGGCCGACTCACACGCATCCCGCTGTCCGGGTTCTCGTACGACACCGTGCCCGCACGCCCGGGCCGTGTTCCGGCGCTGCGGTGCCTCCACCCGACCATGTACCGCTCGCCCGCAAGTCACAGACCGGCACCTCGCCGGTACCAGCGATCGGCTCCCCCGGTCGCGGCGGCGTGCAGCGCCCCGCCGCCCCGCCCGAACACGCCGGGATCCGGCCCGTCATCAGCGCGGCGCGGACGGGACCGCCCAAAACAGGGATTCCACGTAGTGGCCACCGGCTGACCACAGCACCGCCGGCCGGGACTCCCCCACTGCCGGCCTTCAACAGCCGCAGGGAGCCCGCCGGAGGAAACCACGGGCTCCATACGAGTCTCCCCGGCCGAAAACACCCGATGCCATAAGCCGTACTCGCTCAATACCACCTTGACGGCCCTGCCCCCAGGGCCACCGTCCTCCGCGCGGCCCACAGACCGAGCCGGGCCGGGCCGCCGGCCGCCCGAGGGCCGACCAAGCGGGCCTCTGCCGAAGGGCGTTGCAGGCCGGCGCCGGCCCGGGTCGTACTGCCCCAGGGCGTGCCGCAGTCATCACCGTGATCCGTCTTCACCGGCCGGCTGGACAGCCTCGGACGGCATGACCGCTGATTCCGCTACCGGCGCGAGCGGGCCGGCAAACCACCCCCGACCGTCACCCTCCGCGACGTGCTGCGCCTGTTCGGACCAGGCCGCACACCCACCCCGCACGAGGCAGTACATGCCCTGCGGCGGCACCACAACACCTCAACACTCCCGCCGACAGGAGGCACTGCGGAAGCTCGACACAGCCCCCACGTCACCCTGCAATAACCGTCATCCGACAACCGCACCCTTCCCCAAAGAGCCTGCGGCCGACACTGCCCATACGCAGTCCGCGTCGCTCCCGAGACGCACCCACGGTACCGCTGGTACCGTGGATACCATGAATGCCAAAACAGCGATGAGTCTCCGCTTTCCCGACCCTGAGCAGCGGGCCGCTATCGCGGCAGCGGCCAAGCAGGCGGGGGTCAGCATGCAGGAGTACATCCTCTCGGCTGCCTACGAGCGCGCAACCGCCGTGGAGCGACAGTTCCTGGATGGTTTCCAAGCGTCCATGGCCCGCAGCGGCGCGGCTTTCGCGGCCGAGCCCAGCAGTCTGGACCCCGGCGCCGAGCAGCGTGCGGCCGAGGAGGAAGCACGGCGGGACCTTGGGCAGCACCAGGAGCGAGGCCACGCCGCGTGACCCAGCCGGAACCCCTCCCGCTCGACGTCACGTTCCTGCTGCATGCAGCCGGGCTGCTCGAC
>NZ_JBHZDA010000220.1:0-1642 GCF_042755665.1 Streptomyces sp. NPDC059142 | reverse complement strand
GCCCCGCCGTCCCGCGACGGCGGGGCCGGGGCCCGTTCCGCTGCCCCGCGCGTCACCCTCGCCGCGCGCGCAGCTCCCGTACCCCCGCCACCGCCAGTACCAGCGCCGTGGCGCCCAGGGACCACAGGAGCTGCGGACGGGCCGTGTCGTCGGCGAGCATCAGGACGAACACCGTCCCCATGGCGGCGAGCGTCACCCAGGTCAGTCCTGGGAAGAGCCACATCCGCAGCACCAGCCGCTCCGGCGTCTCCCGCTCGATGCGCGGACGCAGCCGGAGCTGCGCCACGGCGATCATCGCCCAGACGAAGAGCAGCACCGCGCCGACCGCGTTGAGCATGTACAGGAAGACCGAGTCGGGCCACTTCAGATTGAGCAGGACCGAGACGAACCCGAACGCCACCGACGCCAGCACCGCCCGCCGGGGCACCCCCGCGCCGCCCACCTTCAGCAGGGCCTTCGGCGCCTCGCCCCGTTCGGCCAGCGAGAAGACCATCCGGGACGATCCGTAGAGGTTGGCGTTGAGCGCCGAGAGCAGCGCCACGAACACCACGATGTTCATGATCTGCCCGGCCGACGGGATGCCGATCGCGTCGAGGACGGTGACGTACGGGCTGAGCCCCGCCTTCTGCGCGGTCCAGGGCAGCACGGTCACGATGACCGCCATCGAACCGACGTAGAAGAACAGGATCCGGACGACCGCGCTGCGCACCGCGCGGGCCACCGAGCGCACCGGGTCGTCGGACTCGGCCGCCGCGATCGTGACGACCTCCAGACCGCCGAAGGCGAAGATCACGGCGAGCACCCCGGACGTGACGCCCTGCCAGCCGTTCGGGAGGAAGCCGCCCTCCCCGGTCAGGTTGCCGAGACCGACCGAGTGGGTGTCGGGCAGCACGCCGAAGACCGCGAGCAGCCCCAGCACCAGGAACGCGACGATCGCGAAGACCTTCAGGGCGGCGAAGTAGAACTCGAACTCGCCGAAGTTCTTCACGGCGGCGAGGTTCGCACCCGTGAAGACGACCATGAAGACCAGCACCCAGGCCCACTGCGGTACGGAGGGCAGCCAGCCGTTGGCGATCTGCGCCGCGCCCGTCGCCTCCACGGCGAGGACGACGACCAGCAGGAACCAGTAGAGCCAGCCGACGCTGAACCCCGCCCACCGGCCGAGCGCGCGCTCGGCGTGCACGGAGAACGAGCCGGACGCGGGCATCGCCGTCGACATCTCGCCCAGCATCCGCATCACGCACATCGCGAGCGCGCCCGCGATCAGGTACGAGACGACGATGCCGGGTCCGGCCAGCGCGATACCGGCGCCGGAGCCGACGAAGAGCCCGGCGCCGATGACACCGCCGAGCCCGAGCATGGTGAGGTGGCGCTGCTTGAGCCCGCCGGACAGGGGTTCGCCGGAGTCCGCGGCCTGCGTGGCGGCGGGGGCGGGGCGGTGGGGGGTGTGGTCGTGCATGGGGTGGGTTCAGACTGCTTTCGGGGCTGGTGGGGACGGGGGGATGCGGCCCTGGCAGTCTCCCCGGACGGCCCCGGTCCAGGCAAAACGTTTCCTCCGGATGCGAGGCCCCGCCCCCGCCCCCCCCCGATACCGCGGCGGCCCGGGGGGGGGGCGCCGGCAGGGGGCGCGGCCCCGGCGGCG
>NZ_JBHZDA010000219.1:0-1655 GCF_042755665.1 Streptomyces sp. NPDC059142 | reverse complement strand
GGCCCGGACGGCCGGTCCCTCAGTTGTTGGCGGCGCCGTTCCCGGACAGGATCGGGATGTTGTCCAGGATGTGCGACAGCGGCTCGTCGCCCTTGGCCTGCGTCGAGTTCTCGACACACTGCTGGTTCTGCGGCGAGGACAGGATGTTGAGGTCCTGGACCGAGATCGGCACCAGACCCAGCAGCGAACCGACGTTCGCCTTGGCGGGCAGGGCGATGCAGGGCTTGTTGAGCGAACCCTGGATGAGCGCCATCTGCGGGCTCATGTTCCCGTAGGTCGCCGAGTTGCCGTACCACTGGTCCGCGCCGTTGCCGCTGAACGACGTGGTGCCGCCGTCGTTGGAGATGGCGAGAGCCGGGGCCGCGGCGGCGGCGGAGACGCCGACGACGGAGGCGGCGACGGCCGCGCCGGCCATAACCTTCTTGATCACGATGAGTCCCCTTCTGAAGGATGCCCCAAAATCCCCGGGGCCCCCTGTGCAACTCCGCGCCACCGGTTTGGTTCTGGCCCTTCACTCCAACGGCCTATTACCGGCGATATACGGCGTCCAGGGAGGCGAGCAAGCCGATCGGGTGAAGCAGGAGAGCCGAGGAGAACCAAAAGAGCGCCGCCCGGTTGTTCAGGTCGCTCCACATGCATTTCCTGAGAAAAGGAACAGACCGTGATCAAGAAGATTATGGCGGGTGCGGCCGTGGCCGTCTCCGTCGTCGGCGTCTCCGCCGCCGCCGCAGCTCCGGCCCTCGCCATCGCCGATGACGGCGGCACCACGTCGTTCAGCGGCAACGGTGCCAAGCAGGCGTTCGGCAACGCCGTGACCAAGGGCGACCAGAGCCCTCAGCTGGAGCTGGTCCAGGGGTCGCTGAACAAGCTGTGCCTCGGTGTGCCGGTCAAGGCCAACGTGGGCTCGCTCGTCGGCCTCCTCGTGCCCGTCGCCGTCCAGGACGTCAACGTCCTGTCCTCCCCGCAGAACCAGCAGTGCGCGGAGAACTCCACCCAGGCCAAGGGCGACGAGCCGCTGTCGCACCTGCTGGAGGACATCCCGGTGCTCTCGGGCAACGGTGTCGGCAACGGCTGACCCGACCGTTCGGCGCGCGATGGACGGGCCGTACGGGGCAATGGCGCCCTGTACGGCCCGTCCGGCGTCTCCGTCCGCCTCCGTACCGGCTCCCCGCCTCCCCCTTTCGGCCCTGCCCGCAGAAACGAAAATTCTCAAGGGTGCAATCGGGTGAAACAGCGATGTCGTAAATCGGGACAGTTTCCTCGGAACGCCCCTCTCGTTGGTGTTTTCGCAGCGGAGTGCGAGCCGGAAGTCGACGGCTCACGTCCGCACGACGGTCGTGCGGACGTGTTCGCCGCTGCGGAAAGGGCTCAACATGAAGTGCAAGAAGGCCGCAACGATCGTCGCCGGTCTGCTCCTCGCCGTAGGTGCCGCGGCTCCCGCCATGGCCGACGCGGGCGCCGAGGGCGTCGCCGTCGGTTCGCCGGGCGTCCTCTCGGGCAACGTCGTCCAGGTGCCCATCCACCTGCCGGTCAACGTCTGTGGCAACAGCATCGACGTCATCGGGCTCCTGAACCCCGCTTTCGGCAACGCCTGTGTCAACAAGTGACGTCCTGACCTTGTGACGTCCGGGGGTGTCCCGCGGGACACCCCCTTC
>NZ_JBHZDA010000218.1:0-1664 GCF_042755665.1 Streptomyces sp. NPDC059142 | reverse complement strand
CAGCGGGACGACGACGGAGTCGATGTGGCTCTGCGTCAGCTTCTCCATGCGGTGGACGCGGAACCGTCCGTCGAGGTGGCGTTCGAGCCAGTCGAAGGCGAGGGCGTGGTTGGGGTTGGAGACGTTGACGATCAGGTCGCGGCCCAGGCGCAGGCAGTTGGCGCCGTCGATCATGGGTTCCAGGCCGACGTCGAAGGGCGAGTTTCGCGGATGGAGGGGGGCCTCGATGTTCGGGGCGGCGATGTCGACGTTGGCCGGGTCGAAGGAGAGGTCGGTCATCATCGGGCGCGGCATGGTCGTCCAGCGGGCGCCCGCGCGGAAGTAGTCGAGGAAGACCGGCTTGAGGAACTGGGTCTCGAAGTAGCGGTCGCGCAGGGTCGGCGGGGTCTCGATGATCTCGTCGCCGAGGATGAGGGTGTTGTCGCGGAGGTTGAGCGGCGGGGTGACGGCGGCGTCGAAGGCGGGGGTGGCGACCGCGGTCAGGTCGGGTACGAGCGGCAGGGGGCGGTGCACGGTGATGCCCAGGGCGGTGAGCTGGTCGCCGATGCCCTCGACGTCCTCGATCATTTCGTCGAGGAACCGCTCCCGCATCGCCAGCCGGTCCGGGGCGTTGCGGCGGCGGCGGTCCTCGCTGTCCCGCCAGGTGGAGAGGGAGGGGTAGTACCCGCGGGCGCCGGAGAGGTTGTCGCTGATGAACATGTCGAACGACATGTCGCGCACCCGGTCGCGGTAGCCGTCCGCGGAGCCGAGGACGATCTCCCGCAGCGGAGTGAAGTCGTCGTAACTGTTCAGGCTCATCGGCGGGGCCTTTCGGGGGTCGGCGGGATGCGGGGCACGGTGTCGGTGGTGGCCGGTCGGGACGGGGCGGCGCGCGGTGCGGGGCCGGTGCTCATCCCCCGGTCTCCTTCCTGAGGAAGTCCGCGAGCCGCCGGACACCGGTCTCGATCCGCTCGGGGTCGAGATAGCTGCACGACAGCCGGATCTGCCGGTCGCCGCGGTCCGTGAGGGAGAAGTGGCTCATCGGTGTCCACAGCACGCCGTACTCGGCGGCCGACACCTCCAGGAGTGCGAGGTCGGCGGGGACCGGCAGTTCGATGCGGACGAAGAAGCCGCCGGCCGGGCGGTGCGCGACGACGCCCGGCGGCATGCCGTCGCCCAGGTGCCGCTGGAGGGCGTCGGACAGGCAGGCGAGGTTGCCGCGGTAGCGCTCGGCCTTGCTGCGGGCGAGGGCGGTCAGCGAACGGCCGTGTTCCAGAAGGAGGCCGCCGATGACCGCCTGGGAGAGGGCCGAGGTGTTGACGGTGACCATGCTCTTGAGGTCGGCGAGTTCCTCGGCGAGCGGGCGTTCGCCGTCGGCGTGCCGCACCCGCTGGTCGGCGACGGCGTAGCCGACCCGGGCGCCGGGGAATCCGACCTTGGCGAAGGTGCCGAGGTGGATGACGCGGCGTGCGGTGTCCAGCGCCTTCAGGCCGGGGAGGGTGTCGTCCTCGGGGGCGGTGAATCCGTAGGCGTTGTCCTCGATGAGCAGCAGGTCCTCGCGGGCGGCGAGGTCGAGCAGGCGGTGGCGTGCGGCGAGGGTCACCCGGACGCCGCCCGGGTTGGAGAAGTCGGGGGCGACGTAGCAGGCGCGGACGCGGCGGCCGTCGGCGCGGGCCTCACGGCAG
>NZ_JBHZDA010000217.1:0-1672 GCF_042755665.1 Streptomyces sp. NPDC059142 | reverse complement strand
GCCCCCCCACCCCCACCGTGAACCCTCCGACCCGGCCCCGCGCGCCGTCCACAACCCCCCCCCGCCCCACGTGCCGCGCCCCGCCCACCCCGCCGCGCCCCGACCCGGCAAAACCACCACGGCCAAGGTCGACCTCGACTTCCAGGTCGTCGAACTGCACGACGGGACCGGCGCGCCCGACGGCATGACCGGCGGACTCACCTATGCCACCGACCTCTTCGACCACTCCACCGCCCTGAGCCTCGTCGGCCGCCTGCTGCGCGTCCTGGACGCCGCCACCGCCGACCCCACCCGGCCCGTCGCCCGCATCGACCTCTTCGACAGTGCCGAGCGCACCCGCCTGCTCGGCGAGTCGAGCGGAGCCCGCAGCGACACCCTGGCCCTCACCGTCCCCGAGGTGTTCGCCATCCGCGCCTCCCGCGCGCCGAAGGCGCTCGCCCTGATCTGCCAGGACGAGCAGATCACCTACGGCGAACTGGAGGCCCGCTCCAACCGGCTCGCCCACCACCTCGTCGACCTCGGCGTCGGCCCGGAGACACCGGTCGGCGTCGTCATGGACCGCTCCCCGGACGTCGTCACCACCCTCCTCGCCGTCCTCAAGGCGGGCGGCGCCTACCTCACCCTCGACCCCGCCCAGCCGGTCTCCCGCACCCGCGAGATGCTCCACCGCACCGGAGTCGGTGTGTGCCTGGCCGACGGCCGGTACGCCGAGGAGGCGCGCGGCCTGGTCGACACCGTCGTCGTCGCCGACGCCGGGGACGCGGAGTGGGCCGGCCGGCCCGCCACCGCCGTCGCCGGACGCAGCCTGCCCGACCAGCTCGCCTACATCATGTTCACCTCCGGCTCCACCGGAGAGCCCAAGGGCATCGGGGCAACCCACCGCGATGTCGTCGATCTCGCGGGTGACCGCTGCTGGCAGTTCCCCGGCACCGCCCGCGGCATGTTCGCCGCGCCCCACACCTTCGACGGCTCCACCGTCGAGCTGTGGGTACGGCTGCTCACCGGCGGCGAACTCGTCGTCACCCCGCCCGGCCGGACCGACGCCGCCCGGCTGCGGTCCCTCGTCGGCGACCACGGACTCACCCACGCCCACCTGACCGCCGGACTGTTCCGGGTCATCGCCGAGGAGGACCCCGGCGCCTTCGCCGGTGTCCACGACGTGCTCACCGGCGCCGACGTGGTGCCCAGGGAGGCCGTACGCCGGGTCATGGAGGCCGCCCCCGGCATCGTCGTCCGCAGCAGCTACGGACCGACCGAGGTGACCGTCATCGGCACCCAGATCCCGCTGACCGACCCCGACACCATCGGCGACGTCGTCCCGATCGGCCGCCCGCTGGACAACACCGGTGTGTACGTCCTCGACGCCGCCCTCGAACCGGTCCCGGTGGGCGTCGCCGGCGAGGCGTACATCTCCGGCGCCGGACTCGCCCGTGGTTACGTCGGCCGGGCCGGACTCACCGCGGAACGGTTCGTGGCCTGCCCGTTCGAAGGAGCGGGCGCCCGGATGTACCGCACCGGAGACCTGGTGCGCCGACGTGCCGACGGCGCGCTGGAGTTCGTCGCGCGGGCGGACGACCAGGTGAAGATCCGGGGCTTCCGGGTGGAACCCGGCGAGGTCGAGTCGCTGCTGGCCGGCCACCCCGCGATCGCCCAGGCCGTCGTCACCGTCCGC
>NZ_JBHZDA010000216.1:0-1677 GCF_042755665.1 Streptomyces sp. NPDC059142 | reverse complement strand
GCCGTCTCGCTGGCGGCGGCGGGCCCGTACGGGCTCTCCCTGGGCATCGTCACCCGGGACACCGCGCTCGGTCTGGAGCTGGCGGACCGGATCCCTCGTCGGCTACATCGTGCCCGAGGCCGAAGCCGGGAGCGAGGGCGCACAACTCGTCGCGGACGTGCGGGCGTTCCTGGCCGACCGGCTGCCCGAGCACCTGGTGCCCAGGGTGATCATGCGGATGGAGGAACTGCCGCTGACCCTGAACGGCAAGCTGGACCGTGCTGCGCTGCCCGCCCCCGACCACTCCGTCGCGCCGGGAGCCGGCGGCCGAGGACCGGTCACGCTGCGGGAGCAGTTGCTGTGCTCGGTCTTCGAGCAGGTCCTCGGCCTCTCCTCCGTCGGCGTCGACGACAGCTTCTTCGACCTCGGCGGGCACTCCCTCCTCGCGGTACGGCTGGTCAACCGCATCAGGGCGGTCCTCGACGCGGAGGTCCCGGTCAGGGGAGTGTTCGAGGCACCCACCGTCGCGGGCCTGCTGGCCTGGATATCCCGCCAGGGACAGCACCGGACCACGGACGTGCTCGTCCCGATGCGGGCGACCGGCGAGCGTCCTCCGCTCTTCTGCGCCCACACCGTGCTGGGCCTGGGCTGGGAGTACGGCTGGCTCGCCGACGCCGCCCCGCCGGAGCAGCCGCTCTACGCCCTGCGCCCCCGGGGCATGGACACCGGTGGGGCCGCGCTGCCCGAGTCGCTGTCGCGGATGGCGGCCGACTACGTCGCACAGATCCGACGGGTACAGCCCGCCGGCCCCTACCACCTGCTCGGCTGGTCCTTCGGCGGGAACGTCGTCCAGGAAATGGCCGCCCAGCTCCAGGACGAGGGGGAAGAGGTCGCGGTCCTGATCATCCTGGACTCCAGTCCGGTGGACGGCCCGCCGACCGCCGCGCAGCGAGCGGGCTTCGCCGAGCAGGAGGAGACGGTGGCCGGCGCGCTGACCGGCGAGGAGCACGAGGCGTACGTCCGCATCGTGCGGAACAACACCCGGATCCTGCTGGCGCACCGGACGCGGAAGACGTCCGGCACCCTGCTGCTGATCTCGGCGGAGTCGGAGGACAAGGCCGGCCTGTGGCGGCCCTTCGTCTCCGGCGAGGTACGTGAGCACACCCTCGACTGCACGCACCGCGAGATGCTCCTGAACCCCGATGTCGTCCGCGAGATCTGGGAGATCGCGGCGGGCGAACTGGAGCCGGGGGACACCGGCCCGGACGCGACGTAGCTCCCGGATTTGTCGAACAGATGCCCTTGCGAGATGAGGATTGGTCGTGGGTGAGTCCCTGTACACCGTCACCACAATGCCGACAGCGCGCCGGCCCGGCTGTCCCTTCGACCCGCCGCCGGAGCTGCTGGAGGCCCGCCGGCACGGCCCCATCAGCCGGTACACGTTCCCCGGCGGCGTACCCGGCTGGCTGGTCACCGGGTACGACCTGACCAGGTCCGTGCTGGCCGACCCGCGCTTCAGCTCACGGTGGGAGCTGATGCGCCACCCGACCGTCGAGCACGGCGACGTCGACCTGCCCCCGGCGCCGCCCGGCGAGTTCCTCTTCATGGACGAGCCGCGGCACGGCCGCTACCGCAAGCCGCTGATGGGCAAGTTCACCGTGCGGCGGATGCGGCTGCTCACCGAGCGGATCGAGGCGA
>NZ_JBHZDA010000215.1:0-1832 GCF_042755665.1 Streptomyces sp. NPDC059142 | reverse complement strand
AATCCAACGCCACCCGGCGCGGGGGCGGAATCGGTCGGGTCGACTGTCACGGTGCGGGCCCGACGTCGTCTCAATCACCCTGGGCCGTCTGTGGGCCGTCCTATGCAGCCGCCACGAGATGGGGGAGACAGCTAGCTGTCTCCCCCCCGGGGCGCTCAAGCGCGCCCCACAGACTCCCCTAAATATCCTCTGGAGTCTCACTCATCGCATGATTCCAGCGACGCACGGCCGTTGCCGGTCGTGGTTGTCCCGTCAGGGACTTACCGCTTCACCAGAGTCTGCCGCCAGTGGCACGGCGGTCCTATGACCCCTCCCCGGTCGTTTAGCGACTCCCGGATAGCCCAGGCGTCGGGTCGCAGATATACCACCAGGGCGACCACCTCCTTAGCGGAAGCCCTACTGTGCCGGGCTTCCAAGGCCACTCTAGTTCACGGCAACTTCCTCTATGCCCGTTCTTCGATTTTTCCCGGATCCACCGCCTGAATCTCGTACAAATGATCGATTGCTCTACGAGTTCGCCCCTCGCTGCTTGGCATGAGATGCGTATAGGTCCGGAGAGTGAAGCCGGGGTCACTGTGCCCCAGGTACGTGCTCAGCGCCTTGATGTTCTCCCCGGCGTCCAGCAGGACCGACGCATAGAAGTGTCTCAGCGCGTGCATGCCGTGCTCGCGTGCCGCCTCATGCCGCTCGCTGGTCTTCGGTTCGGGGATGACCCCTGCGGCTACAAGGGCGGGTTTCCAGATCCGCGTATTGAAGTCGGTACGGCGAACAGCACCGCCGCCCGTGAGGGAGAACAACAGAAGTTTGGTGACGGGCGGTCCGTCCGGGCGGAGCCAAGGGAGGGTCACCTTTACCGGCGGGAAATCCTTCCGGTGCTGTTTCAGGACGCGAGCGACGCGGTCCGGCAATGGGACGCCCCTTTCCTTCCCTCGCTTCGGCGGGGCGAATACGAGGTGACCGTTCACCACCTTCACCTGATTGGCTACGTGCACCCATTGCGTCTCGTAATTCACTTCGTCGTCCGGCAGACCGAAAATCTCGCCCTGCCTGAGGCCACAGCCACCCCCGATATCCGTCATGGCCTGATGGCGCGCGGGAAGCGCGGCCCGCACGGCGAACACCCGATCCGCCGACCACGGGCGCACACGCGGCGCCCCTCGCTCGGGTGCGCGGACGGAACGCGCTTTGCACGGATTCTTGGTGAGCAAGCTGTCATCGACGGCGGCGCTCATCACGGATGACACGCTTGCAAAGATGACGCGGCGGTAGGACGACGCCGGTACGGCACGTTCCAAGTCGCTCAGCCATTCTCTGATGTGCCCAGGCTGGAAAGAGTCCAGCGGGCGGGATCCCATGTACGGGAAGGCATGAAGACGGAGTTGCACGGCTACCGGGACGCGGGTCGTCATGTCGGTGGTCTGTGCGGCAATCCACTTCTCGCCGTACTGCCGGAACGTGGTTCGACCGGCCGCAGGGTCGATGTACTGCCCGCGCGACATGTCCGCCTCGATGTGGGAGAGCCACTGTTCCGCGAGGCGCTTCTGTCGGTCGGGGAAGCTCTTGGACTTCTCGGTGCCGTCAGGGCCGACGTAGCGGGCGCGGTAGCGCATGCCGGTGCCGTGGCGGTCGGTCTTGACGCGGGTGGTTTTGCCGGTGGGGCTGGTCTCGGTCTTGTACCAGCGGTCTTGGATGTGGCCTGCCATGCGGTGGGGTGCTCCTTGGGAATGGCGACCCGGCGGGGGGGGGCCTGGGGCCCCCCCCCCCCCCCCCGCGGCGTGCTATTGGTGGGCGCGGGCTCTCAGGCCGGGCGGCCGCGGCCCGCCGGCGAGGGC
>NZ_JBHZDA010000214.1:0-1865 GCF_042755665.1 Streptomyces sp. NPDC059142 | reverse complement strand
GGTGACCCCCGCCTCCGACGGCCGGCTGTACGTGGCGGGGGGCCCCCCGGGGGGCTGGGGGCCCCAACCCCCCGGCCCAGTGCGCCGCGACCGCGAGGCGCCCCCCCGCGATCACACCCCCCCCCCCCGAGCGCGCCCCCCCGCCGCGCGCCCCGGGGGGGGCCCAGCACACGTATTGCCCGGTGAGAGCAATGGCGGAGGATACGAGATTCGAACTCGTGAGGGGTTGCCCCCAACACGCTTTCCAAGCGTGCGCCCTAGGCCACTAGGCGAATCCTCCGCGGCAAACAATACAATACGCTGGGCCGTGCTCGCGAACTCGTTCGCCGGGGTCCGGATCGGGTACTGTGTGCGGAGCCCCTCACGTGGCGCTAACTGACTGAACTCCCCCAGGGCCGGAAGGCAGCAAGGGTAGGTCGGCTCTGGCGGGTGCGTGGGGGGCGCTTGCGTTGGGGGTGGCGGTGGAGGGGGCTTTGTCGTAGGGGGCCGATATCGTCGTAGGTGTGTCGTCCCTTGCGCTGTACCGCCGTTATCGCCCCGAGTCGTTCGCCGAGGTCATCGGGCAGGAGCATGTCACTGACCCGCTGCAGCAGGCCCTGCGCAACAACCGGGTCAACCACGCCTACCTGTTCAGCGGGCCGCGTGGCTGCGGGAAGACGACCAGTGCGCGGATCCTCGCGCGCTGTCTGAACTGCGAGCAGGGGCCCACGCCCACCCCGTGCGGTACCTGTCAGTCCTGCCGGGACCTGGCCAGGAACGGGCCGGGGTCGATCGATGTCATCGAGATCGACGCCGCCTCGCACGGTGGCGTGGACGATGCGCGTGATCTGCGGGAGAAGGCGTTCTTCGGGCCCGCCGGAAGTCGTTACAAGATCTACATCATCGACGAGGCGCACATGGTCACCTCGGCGGGGTTCAACGCCCTGCTGAAGGTCGTCGAGGAGCCGCCGGAGCATCTCAAGTTCATCTTCGCGACCACCGAGCCTGAGAAGGTCATCGGGACGATCCGGTCGCGTACGCACCACTACCCGTTCCGGCTGGTGCCGCCCGGGACGCTGCGCGACTATCTCGCCGAGGTGTGCGACCGGGAGGGCGCCTCCGTCGCGGACGGGGTGCTGCCCCTGGTCGTACGGGCCGGTGCCGGGTCCGTGCGTGACTCGATGTCCGTGATGGACCAGTTGCTGGCGGGCGCCGCCGACGACGGTGTGACGTACGCCATGGCCACGGCCCTGCTCGGGTACACGGACGGTTCGCTGCTGGACGCCGTGGTGGACGCGTTCGCCGCCGGGGACGGGGGCGCGGCCTTCGAGGTCGTGGACCGGGTCATCGAGGGCGGCAACGATCCGCGCCGCTTCGTCGCCGATCTGCTGGAACGCCTTCGTGACCTGGTCATTCTGGCCGCCGTGCCGGACGCGGGGGAGAAGGGGCTGATCGACGCCCCCGCCGATGTCGTCGAGCGGATGCAGGCCCAGGCGTCCGTCTTCGGGGCGGCCGAGCTGAGCCGGGCCGCGGATCTCGTCAATACGGGGCTGACGGAGATGCGCGGGGCCACCTCGCCGCGGCTCCAGTTGGAGCTGATCTGCGCGCGGGTGCTGCTGCCCGCCGCGTTCGACGACGAGCGTTCGGTCCAGGCGCGCCTCGACCGGCTGGAGCGGGGCGCCGCCGCCGCGTCCTCGGTCGCCGGGGCCGCCTTCTCGGGCGGCGGGGCCGGGCCCGCGGCCGGGTACGTCCCCGGTCCGGACAGCCACGCCGCCGTACCGCCGCCCGCCCCGGTGGAGGATCCCGCCGCGGCCGCCGCCCGGGCCGCAGCCGCCGCGCAGGCAGCGCAGGCCGCCGCCCAGGCTGCGCCGGCTCCGCCCGCGCCC
>NZ_JBHZDA010000213.1:0-1912 GCF_042755665.1 Streptomyces sp. NPDC059142 | reverse complement strand
GCGCCGGAGGCCGGCGGCGGCCGTGCCCGGCTGGACCGGCGGCGGGTCCGGCGGACCCGGCCGGTCCCGGACGAACGGGGTGGGCCGCGTGAGTGACGGACCGTACGACGAGCGCGAGGACGACAGCGCGCACCTCGCCGTCATCGGCATGGCCTGCCGGTTCCCCGGCGCCGACGGCCTCGACGCGTTCTGGCGGAACCTGACCGACGGCGTGGACACCGTGACCCGCTCCGTCCCCCGGCCGGTGCCGGGCGGCGCCACGGGACCCGCCCGGGAGTACGTCCCGGCGCGCGGCCTGCTGAAGGACCCGGAGTGGTTCGACGCGGGGTACTTCGGCTACTCACCCCGGGAGGCCCGCATCATCGCCCCCCAGCACCGGGTCTTCCTGGAGTGCGCGGTGGAGGCGCTGGACCACGCCGGGTACGACCCCGAACGGCACCCCGGCGCCATCGGCGTCTACGGCGGCGGCACCGACACCGCGTACGCCCAGCTCCTGCGGCAGCCGGGCAGCGTACCGGCGGCGACCGACATGGAGATCCTGCTCGGCAACGCCGTGGACTACCTGGCCACCCGGGTCGCGTACAAGCTCGGGCTGCGCGGCCCCGCCGTCACCGTCCAGGCCGCGTGCGCCACCTCGCTGGCGGCCGTGCACACCGCGGCCCAGGCGCTGCTGGCCGGCGACTGCGATCTGGCCCTCGCGGGCGGGGTCGCCGTGCACGCCCCGGCGAAGAGCAGCCCGTACGTCGAGGGCGGCATCATCGCCGCCGACGGGGTCTGCCGGACCTTCGACGCCGCCGCCGGCGGCACCGTGGGCGGCGACGGCGTGGGCATCGTGGTGCTCAAGCGTCTCGCGGAGGCCCTGGCCGACGGCGACCACGTGCACGCCGTGCTCCGGGGGACCGCGGTCAACAACGACGGCTCGGACCGGATCGGCTTCACCGCGCCGAGCGTCGAAGGACAGGCCGCCGTGATCCGGGACGCCCAGTACGTGGCGGGCGTGGACCCCGCCACCGTCACCTACGTGGAGGCGCACGGTACGGCCACCCCGCTCGGCGACCCCATCGAGATAGCCGCGCTGACCAAGGCGTTCGGGACCGGCCCCGAGGACCGGGAGGTCTGCCGGATCGGATCGGTGAAGACCAACATCGGTCACACGGACGCCGCCGCAGGGGCGGCCGGGCTCATCAAGACGGTCCTCGCCCTGGAGCACGCCACCATCCCCCGCAGCCTCCACTTCGACGAGCCGAACCCGCAGATCGACTTCGCGGCCGGACCCTTCCGGGTGGCGACCCGCACCGAGGAGTGGCGGCCGCACGGGATACCCCGCCGGGCCGGGGTGAGCTCGTTCGGCATCGGCGGCACCAACGCCCATGTCGTCCTGGAGGAACCCCCCGCCCCGGTCGCGGCCGACCCCGCCGACCCCTGGCAGTTGCTGGTCCTCTCGGCGCGCACCCCGGCCGCGCTCGACGCCGTCACGGAGAACCTCGCCGCCCATCTGCGCGCCCGCCCGGAGCTGCCGGTCGCCGACATCGCCTGGACGCTCCAGAGCGGGCGGCGCGTCCACGCCCACCGCGCGTACGCGGTCGTCGGCGGGCGTGCGGAGAGCCTGCGGGTGCTCTCCGGCGAGGAGGGCGCCCGACCGGCCGGCTCCCGGGGACCGTCCGGGGCGCGGCCGGTGACCTTCCTGTTCCCCGGCACCGGCGCCGGTGGCTCCGGCGAGGTGCGCCGGCTGTACGGGGCGGAGCAGGCGTTCCGCCGGGCGGTCGAGGAGTGCCACGCCGCCGCGGCGCCCCATCTCGGGGCGGCGGCGGCCGAGGCGCTGCGCCGGGGCGGGACGCACACCCACCCCGGCCCCCCCGCACAGTGCCCCGTGGCCGCCGTGTAAGCGCTGGGGCGGCGGTGGAAAACCAGG
>NZ_JBHZDA010000212.1:0-2011 GCF_042755665.1 Streptomyces sp. NPDC059142 | reverse complement strand
GGGTCCGGCCTCGACGTCGAGGCCGGGCATCGACACGTGGGCCTGCGGCATGTTCTGCACGGCCAGCAGGACCTGGAAGAAGGGAACTCGGTCGGTGTAGCGGGCCGGTGCCAGTTTCTCCACGAGGCGGTCGAAGGGTACGTCCTGGTGGTCGAGGGCGTCGAGCGCTGTCGTGCGGACCCGGCCCAGCACCTCGGTGAAGGTGGGGTCGCCGGACAGGTCGGTGCGCAGGACCAGGGTGTTGAGGAAGAAGCCGACGAGGTCTTCCAGTGTCTCGTCGGTGCGGCCGGCGACGGGGCTGCCCAGCGGGATGTCCTCGCCCGCGCCCAGCCGGGACAGCAGGACCGCGACCGCGGCCTGCCACACCATGAACATCGTGACGCCCTCGGCCCGCGCCAGCTCCGCCAGCCGCCCGTGCAGCTCGGCGGACACCTGGACGGGGTCGGCCGCGCCGCGGTGGCTCTCGACGGCGGGGCGGGGGCGGTCGGCGGGCAGGGCGAGTTCCTCGGGGACGCCGTCCAGCGCGGCCCGCCAGTGGGCGAACTGCCGGGCGAGGACGCTGTCGGGGTCGGCGGCGTCGCCGAGCAGGTCGCGCTGCCACAGGGTGTAGTCGGCGTACTGGACCGGCAGGGGCGCGAACCGAGGCCCACCACCACCGACCCGGGCCGTATAGGCGATGGACAGGTCCCGCCACAACGGAGCCAGCGACCAACCATCACCCGCGATGTGGTGCACCACCAGCACCAGAACAGAACTCTCCTCGCCCACCCTCAACAACGAAGCACGCAACGGAAGCTCACCGGCCAGATCAAAAACATGACCGGACACCTCCTCGATCCGACCCTCCAACTCCCCCTCCGACACCGCGACCACCGGAAGATCCACCACCGCGTCCACCACCGGCACAACCTCCTGATACGGCTCCCCCTCCACCTCCGGGAACCGCGTCCGCAACGCCTCATGACGCGCCACCACATCACCCAGCGCCCCACCCAACGCCACCACATCCACCCGACCCGACAACCGCACCACCAACGGAATGTTGTACAGCGCGCTCGCCCCCTCCAACCGGTCCACAAACCACAACCGACGCTGCGCATACGACAACGGCAACCGCCCAGGCCGCTCCCCCACCACCACCACAGGACGCACCCCCACACCCGACACACCCTCCAACCGCGCCACCAACCCCGCCACCGTCGGCGACTCGAAGAGGTCGCGGACGCGCAGTTCGACGCCGAGGACGGCGCGGATCCTGCTGACCAGGCGCACGGCCTGGAGCGAGTGGCCGCCGAGGGCGAAGAAGTCGTCGTCGACGCCCACCCGGGGCACGTTCAGCACCTGTGCGAACACGGTGCGGAGCAGTTCGGCGCGCACGCCGGGTTCGCGCCGGGCGGCCGGGGCGCCGGCCGCTTCGGCGTCCGGCGCCGGTTCCGTGGGCGCCGCGGTCGCGTCCTCGGGGGCGAGCACGTGCAGGACCCCCTCGTCGTCCCAGCGGGCGCGCGCCCCGGTGGGCCGCATGGGGGCGCCGTCGTCGGTGAACGGGCAGGGCACGGTGTCGTCCGCGGGTCCACCGCCGGTGACGTGGATCTGTCCGGGGACGCCGGGCGGCACGGGCGCGAGATGGTCGTCGAGGACGTAGACGCGGGCGTCCGGCCCGGCGATCCGTGGCTGGTCGCGGGACCACTCGTCCACGATCCGCCGGCGTTCGGCGGTTCCGAGGACGTCGACGGTGTGCACGGAGCGCCCGGGCCCGGTGGTCACGGCGTCCAGGACGCGCAGGAGACGGGCGATGAGGGTCTCGGCCGTGGTGTGGTCGAAGAGGTCGGCGGCGTAGACGAGCGCGCCGTCCAAACCGGCGGGCCGGCCCTCGGCGTCGAAGCGCTCGACGACCTGCAGGTCGAGGTCGAACTTGGCGTCACGGATCGTGGAGGGCAGCACCCGCGCGTCCACCCCGTCCAGCTCCGGGACGAGGAGGGGGGTGGACTGCACCTCCAGGACGGTCTGGAAG
>NZ_JBHZDA010000211.1:0-2128 GCF_042755665.1 Streptomyces sp. NPDC059142 | reverse complement strand
GCCGCGCGCCCCGGGGGGCCCCCCGAAAGGGCGTTCCCGCGGCGGGCGGCGGGGTCGCGCGCATCAGGGACGCAAGGGGGACGGGAGCGCGCGCGGGGGCGGAAGAGGAGAGGGAACAACCACGGCCGGCGACCGTACGGACAACCGGGGGACGCCCAGGTGGCGAACTGGTGAAAACGGCCGACCGACCGGTGTGCTGGGGCCAGGAGTTGACATAGGGTCGCCTGAGTCCTCGCGCGGGGAGCGCGAACAGCCGTCCACGGGGAGGGGCCCGACCCATGCCAGCGCTATTCGGCAGCAGACTGCGCAGAGGCGCGACCACCACCGCCGTGGCCGCCGCCGCGATCGCGGCCCTCTCCGCGTCCCAGGCGCCCGGCGCCATCCCCGCCGACCCCGGCACCAGCGGAAGCCGGGCCGCCGACGCGACGCCGTCCCCGGACACCGCGGTCACCGGCAACTCCCCGTACTACACCGAGCTTCCGCCCCTCACCACCCCGGACAAGCCCGGCACCTCGATAGACCTGCCGGCCACGGGCGCGGCGGAGGCGGGCATACCGGCCACGGTCCTCGCCGCGTACAAGCGGGCCGAGCAGACCCTCACCGAGGACAAGCCCGGCTGCAACCTGCCGTGGCAGCTCCTCGCCGCCATCGGCAAGGTCGAGTCGGGCCAGGCGCGCGGCGGCCAGGTCGACGCCGACGGCACCACCACCGCGCCGATCCTCGGCCCGGTCCTCAACGGCGTCGGCTTCGCCAACATCTCCGACACCGACAACGGCCTCTACGACGGCGACACCACGCACGACCGCGCCGTCGGCCCCATGCAGTTCATCCCGTCCACCTGGGCGACCTGGGGCCAGGACGGCAACGGTGACGGCCGCAAGGACCCCAACAACATCTACGACGCGGCGCTCGCGGCGGCGTACTACCTGTGCGCGGGCGACCGCGATCTCTCCGTGGAGGACGACCTCCACCGGGCGATCCTCGGCTACAACCAGTCGCGGGAGTACCTGAACACGGTCCTGACCTGGTTCCGCTACTACAAGAACGGGACGCACGAGGTCCCGGACGGCCAGGGCGTGCTGCCCGTCGGCAGCGGTCCCGGCAGCCCCTCCACCGCCCAGCCGAGTCCCCTTCCGACGCAGGTCCCGACGACGCCCGGCACCAGTCCCAAGCCGGCCACGTCGAAGCCGGGCAAGCCGGTCACCCCCCACACGCCCTCCGACACGCCGTCGAAGCCCCCGACGACCGGGCCCGGCACCGAGAGCCCCAAGCCGACCCCGCCCGGCGGCGGCACCAGCCCCACCCCCGGCGACAGCGGGACCCCCGGCACGCCCGACCCCGAGCCCGTCGTCAAGACGCTGGTGCGGACCGGCACGGCCGAGGCCACCGCCGTGGCGGGCGGCCGGTTCACCGAGGGCGCCTCGGTGCGCGCCACGGACGCCTCCGGCAAGCCCGTCGCCGAGGTGCCCGTACGGTTCGAGATCGTCGGGGACACCGACGCCCGCTTCCCGCTCGGCACCACCAGGCTGACCGTCGTCACCGGCAAGGACGGCCGGGCGGTCGCCCCCGCCGTCCGCGCGGGCGAGCGGACCGGCACGTTCACCGTCCGCGCCACCGTCCTCGACAACAAGGACGTCGCGGGCGTCGACTACACGGCGACCGTGACGGCACGTCAGGCCGACACGCTGGCCAGGACCGCCGACACGGCGCTGACGGCCGCGCCCGGCGCCGAGTTCGCCGACCGGGTCGAGGTCGGGGCGACCTACCAGGGCGCCGCCGCCCCGGGCGTCGCCGCGACCGCCGCCTTCGTCACCTCCGCGACCGACGAGACGGTCCCCGCCGACAGCCCCTACTTCAAGGACGCCGACGGCAACCCGCTGCGCACCCTGACGGAGCTGACGACCGACGCCGACGGTGTCCTCCAGCTCCCGAAGATCTACGCGGGCGACACGGCGGGCACGTTCCTGCTCCGTGTCACGACCGAGGGCGGCGCCACCCTCGTCGTCGAGCTGACGGTCGCCTGAACCTGACGCTCGCCTGAACCACCGCACGGATCCGGGCCGGTGGGCGGGGAAAACCCCCCCCACCCCCCCCCCCCGCACCCCCCCCCCCCCAACCACGCGCGCCA
>NZ_JBHZDA010000210.1:0-2296 GCF_042755665.1 Streptomyces sp. NPDC059142 | reverse complement strand
CTCACTACAACACCAACATAGGCGGCGCAGCTTTGTTTTTTTTATCCCAACACCCATCATGGGGTTTGGGCGGGCGCCGCCCCGCGCCGCCCCGGGGGCGCGGGGCGCCCGCCCCCCCACGGCTGTGCCGACTGTCGGTGGTCCGTGAGATCCTGGGCATCTCCACGACCCCCGACGAAAGCCTGCCAGTGACCGCTACTGATCGTTCCATCGAGCTCGTCAACGCCGCCGCCCAGGCGGCCGCGGACCGGCTCGCGCACGACATCATCGCGTACGACGTGAGCGATGTGCTGTCCATCACCGACGCCTTCCTGCTCGCCTCGGCGCCCAACGACCGCCAGGTGAAGTCGATCGTCGACGAGATCGAGGAGCGCCTTCAGAAGGAGCTGGGCGCCAAGCCGGTGCGCCGCGAGGGCGACCGGGACGCGCGCTGGATCCTCCTCGACTACGTCGACATCGTCATCCACGTCCAGCACAGCGAGGAGCGCGTCTTCTACGCGCTGGAGCGGCTCTGGAAGGACTGCCCCGAGCTGGCGCTGCCCGAGGACGCCGTCAAGACGCGCGGCAAGGGCAAGGAGCACGCCGAGACGGCGGGCGAGCACACCGGCAGCGCCGGTGGCCCGGACGGTGAGCTGAGCTGAACGGCTCCCGGAGCGGCCGGGGCCGCCGGATCGTCCTGTGGCGGCACGGCCAGACCGCCTGGAACCTGGAACGCCGCTTCCAGGGCTCCACGGACATCGAGCTGACCGAGGAGGGCGTCGGACAGGCCCGCAGGGCCGCCCGGCTGCTCGCCTCCCTGAAGCCGGCCGCGATCATCGCCTCCGACCTGCGACGGGCCGTCGCCACGGCCCGTGAGCTGACCGCCGTCACCGGTCTCGACGTGGCGCACGACGCCGCGCTCCGCGAGACGTACGCGGGCTCCTGGCAGGGGCTGACCCACGAGGAGATCGTCGGACGGTTCGGCGACCAGTACGCGGCCTGGAAGCGCGGCGAGCCCGTACGGCGCGGCGGGGGCGAGCTGGAGACCGAGGTCGCCGACCGCGCCGCGCCCGTGGTGCTCCGCCATGCCGGGAAGCTGCCCGACGGCGGCACCCTGGTCGTGGTCAGCCACGGCGGGACGATCCGTACCACCATCGGCCGGCTGCTGGGGCTGGAGTCGCACCACTGGGAAGGGCTCGGCGGGCTCTCCAACTGCTGCTGGTCCGTCCTCGGCGAGGGCGCGCGCGGCTGGCGGCTCCTGGAGCACAACGCGGGCACCCTCCCTGAGCCGGTCCTCGGTGACGACGACTGAGCTTCCGGCGGCCGGGTGTTCGCCGGCGGAGCCACCGGATTTCGCTTTCCGGCAGGTCGCAGGCTAAAGTTCTTCTTGTTCGCAGCGCACGGCGCGGGGAACACGAGGGGCTATAGCTCAGTTGGTAGAGCGCCTGCATGGCATGCAGGAGGTCAGGAGTTCAATTCTCCTTAGCTCCACAATCAGCGTCACGAACCGGATCCCGTCCCCTGCTGGGGGGCGGGATTTCTGCTGTACGGACGCTATTTCAGGCTGACCAGCAGGCCCCGGCGTGGCAGAATCGGACGACCGGATGGGGGCCAGGGACCGGACCGGGAGGGAGAGCGCGATGTCCGCCAGCAGTGTCGGCTGTCCCTCGGGCGATCCGTCCGCGCCGGCCCGCGCGCTCGCTGGTCATCGCGGACATCCCTACGTGTGCACGGCCCGCTGTGGCCACATCTGGAGCTGATTGATGGGTGCGCACAGGCGTAAATGCGACTGGTGCGGCAGCGGTACGCCGATCGTACGGGACATGGACCCGCTCAACCCCGAGTACCAGTACTGGTGCGAGGAGTGCGCGCGGGCGCTGATCATAAAAGGCGACCCCATCGAGACCTACCGCGAGTTGGAGGGCGAACCGATCTACGGACGCCTCCTGGAGGAGCACTGCACGCTCAAGCGCTTCTACTCCTTCGCGACCGCCTGACCGCCTACCCGCACCGGCCGGAGCCGTGCCGGAGCCCGGCCGGGAGCGTGGTCGAGCGCCCGGCCGAGGGGTGATCGGCACCGGACCGTAGCCGGTCGGGCCCCCGCCGGAACGGATTTGGTGGTGGGGCGCAGGGACCGTTAATGTTGGCCATGCCGCCGAGGGGGAAACCCCGGGGCGGTGGAACGCAAGGGGCTATAGCTCAGTTGGTAGAGCGCCTGCATGGCATGCAGGAGGTCAGGAGTTCAATTCTCCTTAGCTCCACAGCAGCAGTGAAGATCACGAGAAGCGGGGGGGGGGGAGAGGATGGGGCGCGGACT
>NZ_JBHZDA010000209.1:0-2393 GCF_042755665.1 Streptomyces sp. NPDC059142 | reverse complement strand
CGGCCACCGCCACGGCCGTGGGCGTGGGGGGGGCCCGCCCCCCCCCCACCCCCCCGGGGCCCCCGACACCCCCGGGCGCGCGGCCGGGGCTTCGTCGTGCCGTACGGGTGCGGGATGCCGTACGGGCGCGGTCCTTCGTACGAGGTCGGGGCGGGGGCCTGGGGAGGTCAGCCGGCCCAGCAGCGCACGACCCTGCCGCCGTCGACCTCGAAGTTGAGCCGGCCGACGACGAACTCCATGGTGATGATCGAGCCCGGGGGCAGCGCCCTGAGATGGGTCCAGCCGCGCCCGCGAGCCTGCCGCTCGGCGCTCTCGGCGTCGAGTCCGACGTAGGACTCCGGCGCGTCGTCGGGCTGTCGGGGAGGGGTCGGTAGGGATGCCATACCACTCACCGTAGGCGCCGGGAGCCACCGAAGGAAGCGGAACGGAAGGGCGATCGGAAGGGCATCGGAAGCGGTCCGTTACCGGGAGAGGAACGTTCGAGTCCCTCGGCGGTCACGCTTGTGTCACAGGTTCCCGACACTCTCCGCGTGTGAACCTCTTCACCCTTACGGACCAGTCACCGCGTACGCGTCGATAATTCCAAAGCCCCGAAGATCACATAAATTTCGCTCTCTGAATTCAGCTCGGCAAGTGGGGCATGAACGCGCGTCAGACAATGGCGACGCCATGGGGTGCCGGAACGAATTCACGATTTCCCGCCGCCTTCGCCCCGTCCCCGCGCACACGGGGATCCGCCGGGCCCGCCCGCCGCCCGCGCTCCGTCCCCCGGGGGCAGCCGCCGTGGAGACCACCGGAAGCAGCAACGGGATCCGGCCACCGCTGTGACGCACCGACATCCCGACTTGTCGATTCGTACACCCACTGACCTGGGATCCGCCCGGCCGGGGCGACGGATTCGCCCGGATCCCCGGTCCGGCCCGGTCCTACGGGTTCCGGCCACCGGTCGGCGCGCCGCGCGGGACGGTTCGATTCCGTACGCCCGCGCGCGTGACCCGGGCCACGGCTCACCCGTTGTCTCTGTACGAGCCGGGAACAGCCCGGCCCACGCACCGAGTTCGAGGAGCCAACCGTGCCGCGCATGCTCGATGTCAGCGAGGACGTCCGCGCCGAGATCGGCGACGAAGAAGCCGACCGGCTGCTCGCCGGCGAGAACTCCCCGGGCAGTTACGACTGCACCTCCTGCCGGACGCCCGGCGACTCCGAACAGGAGCGGACCAGCACCGTTCTGTTCGTGGGCGAGGAGACCGCGGTTCTCGCCTTCGCCCACGCCACCTGTATCCCCTCCCAGGTCGTCCAGGTCGCCGAGGACCAGCTCCAGGGCGCCGTCCGGTCGATCACCGGCGGCGAGCAGCCCCAGCCGTCCCGGACCCCCGCCGTCCCCGACGCCGCCCCCGGACAGGCCGTGCTCGGTGTCACCAGCGGTCTGGTGCTGCTGGAGGAGGACCTGCACCCCGCCCTCGTCGTCGAGCCGACCGCCCCGATCGCCCGGCCGGGCTCCGACTCCACCACCGACGAGTTCCTGTCGCTCCTGATCGAGCAGGGCTTCCAGCCGGTCACCGCACTGGACTCGGTGCCCGCGCAGAACCCCGGCTGGTCGGTGCTGCTCGCCATGGGCCAGCTCCACGCCGTACTCCAGCCCGGCACCGGCGGCGGCTCCCCGACCGCCTGGTGGCAGGCCCACCAGCCGCTCCAGGTCACGGAGGGGTGGCGGACGGCGGCCAACAAGTCGCAGCGGGTGCTGGTCTTCGCCGCGCCGGTCGGCTCCATCGGCCAGCAGCCCCGGGAGGACCTGCTGCGCGACGCCCTGGAGAAGGCCGCGGCCAACGGCATTCTGGTCGCCGCCCTGATGCCGCTGGCCGGCACATGACGGAGGCCACGCGCCCCACCCGCCGGCTGCGCCCGTATCCGCAGCCGGCGAATTCCCCGGGCAGCCCGCATCCGACGGACGGCGGGGTCGTTGGCACGTACGTGCACTCATACGACCCCTCCCGCCCGCAGTACCAGAGCCAGATCCCTTCGATGCGCCCGGCGCAGGACGGAGCGGACGGGTTCTCGACGACCCCGATCTACGACGCCCTCTACTCCGAGTTCCGCAGGTCCTTCAGAGCGCTGCCGGGCGACCGGAGCAACGAGGAGAACCTCGGCTTCACGGCGTTCGGCACCGGGCTGCACGGATCCCACCCCGTCTACGGCGGCCACAGCGGCTTCGGTCATACGCAGACGCAGTACCCGGGGTCCTGGCAGCGGGATCCCCGGCAGCACATGGGCAGGACCGACCGGCCGGCGCTGCCGCCGGCGCCGCGCCGCGGGATCTGACCCGCGCACGGACCGGAGCGGCCGCCGACACGGCCGTACGCGGTGGGGCCCGGCACGGTTTATCCGTGCCGGGC
>NZ_JBHZDA010000208.1:0-2420 GCF_042755665.1 Streptomyces sp. NPDC059142 | reverse complement strand
CTTCATCAGGTTCGGCAGTTGACGGGGGGGGGGGCCCGGCCGCCCCCCGCCCCCACCGCCGCGCCCGACCGGTCCGCCCTCCGCCTTCCGTCCCCTCCGTCCCCCTCCGCTCAGCCGATGTCGGGCGGATCGATCCTGATCCGTACGGGATCGCCACCGCCCCGGGACATCCGCGCCGCCTGCGCCGCCTTGAGCGCCCCGGCCAGCGCGGCGCCGCTGCCCGGCGGCACCCGCAGCAGGGCACGCTCCCACCGCTCCCCCGGCGGCGGATCGCCCGGTCTGCGCGGCCGGCCCGGATCGCCCGGCGGCAGCGGTACGGGCCCCAGCACCTCGGCGTCGCCCGGCAGTCCGGCCGAGGCCAGGAACGTCCCCACCGCCTCCGTGGGCCCGGTCACCGCGGCCATCCGCGACACCGGGGGGAACCCCAGTTCGGCCCGCTCCGCCAGCTCGCGCCGCGCGTGCCCCACCGGGTCCCAGCGGACCAGCGCCTGCACCGGCCGGAGCGTCGGTTCGGCGACCACGACCACCGTGCCGCCCTCGCCCTGCCCCCGGACCAGCGACGCCGCCTGTGTCCACCGGCGCAGCGCCTCCTCGCCCGCCCGCAGATCGGGGCGGCCGAGCATCGCCCAGCCGTCGAGCAGCAGCGCCGCCGCGTACCCGCCCTCCGCGACCGGCTCGGCGCCCGGCGTGCTCACCACGAGCGCGGGGCGCCCCGGCACGGAGTCGAGCACATGGTCGCGCCCCGACGTGCGGACCGGGACGGCCGGGAACGCCCGGCCCAGCTCCTCCGCCGTACGCCGCGCCCCCACGATCCGCGCGCGCAGCCGGGGGCTTCCGCAGGCCGCGCAGTGCCAGCCGGTCTCCTCGCGCCCGCACCAGCCACAGTGCAGCTCCCGCTCGCGGGGCGCCTCCAGCGGCCCCGCGCAGTGCCGGCAGCGGGCCGGTGTACGGCACAACTCGCAGGCCAGCCGGGGCACATAGCCGCGCCGGGGCACCTGCACCAGCACCGGGCCGCTCTTCAGCCCGTCCCTGACGGCCTGCCAGGCGAGGCTGGGCAGCCGGGCGGCCCGCGCCGCCTCGTCGCGGGCCAGCTCGCCGTCGCCGATCGTGCGCACCAGCGGGGCGGCGTGACGCACCTGCTCCCGCTCGGCCGCCAGCGGCAGCGCCCACCCCGTGGCGACGAGCTGGGCCGCCTCGACCGTGCACGCCGTACCGCCCAGCAGGAAGCCGCACCTGTCGTGCGCGGCGCGCAGCAGCAGCACCTCGCGGGCGTGCGGCTGGGGGGCGTGCGGCTCGCTGTGGCTGGAGTCCCCGTCGTCCCAGATCGCGACCAGTCCCAGGTCACGGACGGGCGCGAACATGGCGGCGCGCGTCCCGACGACCGCCCGCACCGCGCCGCGCCGTACCGCCAGCCACTCCCGGTAACGCTTCTCGGGCCCCGCCTCCGCGGTCAGGAGCGCGTGCCGCCCCTCGCCCAGCAGCGCGGTGAGCGCCGTGTCGACCCGCGCGGCGACCCGCCCGTCCGGGACGACGACGAGCGCGCCCCGCCCGGAGGCGAGCGTCGCGCCGACGGCGCGCGCCAGCTCCTCCGCCCAGAGCGGTCCGGGCAGCGCGGTCCACACGGCCCGCGGCGCCCCGCCCCCGGCGAGCGCCCCGAGGAACGCCGGCCCGTTCGCGTACCGCTCCCAGCTCCCGGGCTCCGGCGCGGCGGGCGGCGGCGCCGGGTCGGGCGACGGTTTCCCCTCCGCCCGCGCGTTCCGCGGGGGAACGGCGAGCTGGAGCACATCCGCGAGGCTCCCCGCGTACCGGTCGGCGACGGCCCTGGCCAGCCCCAGCAGCTCGGCGCTGAGCACGGGCTCGGTGGACACCACACCCGCCAGCGCGGCGAGCGGCCCCGCGTAGTCCGACTCGGCGCGCCGCTCGACCACGAACCCGTCGATCAGCCGCCCGCCCTCACGCCGCCCGCCCCGCACCTGATGCGCCCCGGCCCCGAACCGCACCCGCACCCGCACCCCGGGCTGCGCGGCCTCGTCCAGCTCCTCGGGCACGGCGTAGTCGAAGAACTGGTCGAGATGGAGCACCCCCTTGTTCACCACCACCCGCGCCACCGGCAACCCCCCGGCCAGCGCGGCCCCCCGCCACGTCCGCGGCTTGGCCCGCGGCACCTTCGCCTTCCGCACACTCTCCCGAATGAGCGCAAGCTGCTCGGGCCCACCACCGGCGGGCTCGTCGGGCCGCTCGTCGTCGCTGCTCACAGCTTCATACCTACCAGACACCACTGACAGTTCCGCACCCGCGGAGACCTGTCCGCCGTACCCACCGGCGCCCGCCGCGACCGACGACAGCGGGGCCCCGGACACCGCTCTCGGTGTGGGGGGGGCGGGGGGGTGAAAAACAAAGCGCAGGCGGCGGGGGTGTTG
>NZ_JBHZDA010000207.1:0-2440 GCF_042755665.1 Streptomyces sp. NPDC059142 | reverse complement strand
CCCCACCGCCCACCACGGGGCGGTGGGGCGGCGGCGCCGGTTTGACCCCCTGTGCAGGGGCCCCGTACTCTAAACCTTCGGTGTGTTCCTATGCGCGCCCACCTCTGAGCACCCACCTCCCGGATCTCCGGGGGAGGCCGCTCGTCCTGTCAGGACTGCCACGGGCCCCGGCCCGTGCGGGCGGCTGGCTTCAGAGGTTCCGTTCCGAGCGAGAGTGAGTTCCGCGTGTACGCCATCGTGCGCAGCGGTGGCCGCCAGCACAAGGTTGCTGTCGGCGACATCGTTGAGGTTGACAAGATTTCCACCGGCAAGGTCGGCGACACCGTCGAACTCAAGACGCTGCTCGTGGTCGACGGTGACGCGGTCACCAGCGACCCGTGGGTGCTGGACGGCATCAAGGTTCAGGCCGAGATCGTGGACCACCACAAGGGCGCGAAGATCGACATCCTTCGCTACAAGAACAAGACGGGTTACCGCCGCCGCCAGGGTCACCGCCAGCAGTACACGGCGATCAAGGTCACCGGTATCCCCGCGGCTGCGAAGTAAGGGACTGAGGAGACATGGCACACAAGAAGGGCGCATCGTCCACTCGGAACGGGCGCGACTCCAATGCTCAGCGGCTCGGCGTGAAGCGCTTCGGCGGTCAGCTCGTCAACGCCGGTGAGATCCTGGTCCGCCAGCGCGGCACGCACTTCCACCCGGGCACCGGCGTCGGCCGTGGCGGCGACGACACGCTGTTCGCGCTGAACCCCGGCGCGGTGGAGTTCGGCACCCACCGTGGCCGCAAGGTCGTCAACATCGTTCCTGCCGCCTAGTCAGTCCTTCGGTACCGCTCCGGTACCGGTGGGGCAGGCAGGGCGCCTGTAGAGCGGTTCTTCGCGAGGGCGGACCTCACTTCCCGGAGACGGGAAGCGGGTCCGCCTTTCGCGCGTTACAGGTAAGACAATTCCGTATGTACTGGAGGCAATCCCCATGACCACCTTCGTGGACCGCGTCGAGCTGCATGTCGCCGCGGGTAACGGAGGCCACGGCTGCGCCTCCGTACACCGTGAGAAGTTCAAGCCCCTCGGCGGACCCGACGGCGGCAACGGCGGCCGGGGCGGCGATGTGATCCTCGTCGTCGACCAGTCCGTGACCACGCTGCTCGACTACCACCACTCGCCGCACCGCAAGGCCACCAACGGCAAGCCCGGCGAGGGCGGCAACCGCTCCGGCAAGGACGGTCAGGACCTGGTCCTGCCGGTGCCCGACGGCACCGTCGTCCTCGACAAGCGGGGCAACGTCCTGGCCGACCTGGTCGGCGAGGGCACCACCTTCGTCGCCGCCGACGGCGGGCGCGGCGGCCTCGGCAACGCGGCGCTGGCCTCGGCCCGCCGCAAGGCCCCCGGCTTCGCGCTGCTCGGCGAGCCCGGCCGCACCGGTGACATCGTCCTGGAGCTGAAGACGGTCGCGGACGTCGCGCTCGTCGGCTACCCGAGCGCCGGCAAGTCCTCGCTGATCTCCGTACTCTCCGCCGCCAAGCCGAAGATCGCGGACTACCCGTTCACCACGCTCGTCCCCAACCTGGGTGTGGTCACGGCCGGTTCCACCGTCTACACCATCGCGGACGTCCCCGGGCTGATCCCGGGCGCCAGCCAGGGCCGCGGCCTCGGCCTGGAGTTCCTGCGCCATGTCGAGCGCTGCTCCGTACTCGTCCATGTCCTGGACACGGCGACGCTGGAGTCGGACCGCGACCCCGTCACCGACCTCGATGTCATCGAGGAGGAGCTGGCGCAGTACGGCGGCCTCGGCGACCGGCCGCGCGTCGTCGTCCTCAACAAGGTCGACATCCCGGACGGCAAGGACCTCGCCGAGATGATCAGGCCCGATCTCGAAGCGCGCGGCTACCGCGTCTTCGAGGTGTCGGCGGTGGCGCACCTGGGGCTCAGGGAGCTGTCCTTCGCGCTCGCCGAGATCATCGCCACGGCGCGCGCCGAGAAGCCGAAGGAGGAGGCGACCCGTATCGTCATCCGCCCGAGGGCCGTCGACGACGCCGGATTCACCGTGGTCCTGGAGGAGGACGGCATCTACCGCGTGCGCGGCGACAAGCCCGAACGCTGGGTCCGCCAGACCGACTTCAGCAACGACGAGGCCGTGGGCTACCTCGCCGACCGGCTCAGCAGGCTCGGGGTCGAGGATCAGCTCATGAAGGCCGGCGCGCGGGCCGGGGACGGCGTCGCCATCGGCGCGGAGGACGACGCGGTCGTCTTCGACTGGGAACCCACGATGATGGCCGGCGCGGAGATGCTGGGCCGCCGCGGCGAGGACCACCGGCTGGAGGAGCCGCGGCCGGCGGCGCCGCGGCGCCGCGACCGCGAGGCCGAGCGGGACGAGGCGCAGCAGGAGTACGAGGACTTCAAGCCCTTCTGACCCGCCGGGCGTCCGCGCGGTCCTTCCGGGC
>NZ_JBHZDA010000206.1:0-2597 GCF_042755665.1 Streptomyces sp. NPDC059142 | reverse complement strand
AGGAAGGGGTGTACGGCGCGGACGCGGGGGGGCGGGCGGGCGGCGCGGGGGTGGGGGGCGGCCGGGGCCCGCGGCGGGCGCGCGCGGGGGGCGCGCGGCCCCCCGGCCCGCGCGTCCACATCGCGACCCCGTGCCCGGGGGGGCCCCGCAGCGCACCCTGGCCGAGGCGGGTCTCTCCATGGACGACGTGGCCCGGGTCACGCACGTCGGCTTCAACGAGGACCCGCTGCACGCGCTCTACTTCGAGCCGCTGGGCATCGACGCGGCGCGCGGCACCTGGGAGCAGAGCCGGCGCATCGGCCACGCCGGTATGAACGACGTCGTCATCGGGCTCGAACACCTCTGGCTCACGGGCCAGGTCGTCCCGGGCGACAAGGTGCTGATGGTCGGCACCACGCCCGGCATGGAGGTCGGCTGCGCGGTCGTCGAGATCACCCAGGGGCCGGACGGGGCGTGACGCCCGTACGGGCCCCGGCGCCCGGCACCGCCCCTTCCCCTCCCCCCAGACATCAGTGACCCATCGTAAGGAGACGGCCGATGCTCGACGGTTGCACACCCTGGCCGAAGGAGTTCGCCGAGCGGTACCGCGCGGAGGGCCTCTGGCGCGGCGAGACCCTGGTGGACATGTTGACGGCCTCGGCCGGGCGGCACGGCGGGAAGACGGCGCTGGCGCAGGGCGCCCACCGGCTGTCCTACGAGGAACTGGACCGCAGGGCGCGCCGGATGGCGGCGGGCTTCCGGGCCCAGGGGATCGCCCCGGCCGACCGGGTGGTGGTCCAGCTCCCCAATGTGGCGGAGTTCGTGGTGGTCTGCTTCGCGCTGTTCCGGCTGGGCGCCCACCCGGTGTTCGCGCTCCCCGCGCACCGGGCCAGCGAGATCCGGCACCTGTGCGAGCTGTCCGGCGCGGTCGGCTACGTCTTCCCCGGTGTCCACCGCGGCTTCGACCATCCGGAGCTGGCCCGCCGGATCCGTGACGAGGTCCCCACCCTGCGCACGCTGTTCACCCTCGCGGAGACGGCGGAGACCGCGGAGACGCCGGAGACCGCGCAGGCCGGGACCGGCGCGATCGTCCCGCTCTCCGCCGTGGAGGCCGCGGGGGACACGGCCGAGGCCTCCACGGGGCCCGCGCCCGACCCGTCCGACGTGGCGTTCTTCCTGCTCTCCGGCGGGACCACCGCTCTGCCCAAGCTCATACCGCGTACCCACGACGACTACGTGTACATGGCCCGCGCCGCCGTCGAGGCGATCGGGCTCACCGAGGACGACACGTATCTCGCGGTCCTGCCCGTCGAGTTCAACTTCACCTGGGGCTGCCCCGGGGTGATCGGCACCCTGCTCGCGGGCGGCACGGTGGTGCTCGCGGAGGACCCGACGCCGGAGCGCTGCTTCCCCGTCATCGAACAGGAAGCGGTGACGATCACCGCGGTCGGCCCCAGCGTCGTCCAGCTCTGGCTGGAGGCCGCCGAGTGGCTGAAGCCGGACCTGTCCAGCCTGCGTACCCTCCAGGTCGGCGGGTCCACCTTCCACCCGGAGCTGGCGGCGCGGGTCGCGCCCGAGCTGGGCTGCCGGGTCCAGCAGGTCTTCGGCATGGCCGAGGGCCTGATCACCTTCACCCGCGACGGCGACCCCGACGACACCGTGCTCACCACCCAGGGGCGGCCCATCTCCCCCGCCGACGAGGTCCGGATCGTCGACACGCGGGACCAGGACGTGCCGGCCGGTACGGTCGGCGAGCTGCTGACCCGCGGCCCCTACACCCTGCGCGGCTACTACCGCGCCCCGGAGCACAACGCGGGGGCCTTCACCGAGGACGGCTTCTACCACAGCGGTGACCTGGCCCGGCTGACGCCCGACGGGAACCTGGTGATCGAGGGCCGGATCAAGGACATGATCAACCGGGGCGGGGACAAGGTCTCCGCCGGTGAGGTGGAGGGCCATCTGCTCGCCCATCCCGCGATCGCGCGGGCGGCCGTGGTCCCCGTACCGGACGACTACCTCGGTGAACGCGTCTGCGCCTTCGTCGTCCCCGTGGGCGACCCCCCGTCCCTGCCCGAGCTGAAGGCCGCGCTGACCGAACGCGGGCTGGCCGGCTACAAGCTGCCGGACCGCCTGGAGATCGTCGCCGAGCTGCCGCTCACGGGCCTGGGCAAGACCGACAAAAAGATTCTCGCGGCCATCGCCCGGGGTGAACCCGCCCCCGCCGCCGCGGACTTCGTCCCTTCCCCTCCCGGCCTGCCGGACACGGAACGTCCCGCCGGGTGAAGCAGAGAGGCACACCACCATGGACCAGCAGCCGACCAGCACCGCCGACGAGATACGCACCGCCGTCGCGGCCCTGCTCGACACCGACCCGCTGACCATCGCGGGCGACGACAACCTCGCCTTCCTCGGGCTCGGCTCCCTGGACGTCATGCGGCTGAGCGGCCGCTGGCGCCGTGAAGGGCTGCCGGTGGAGTTCGAGGTCCTGGTCGCCGACCCCACCGTCGACGGCTGGGCGCGCCACATCGACGCGATCCGCCGCGCGGCGGGCGGCACCGGCGGCTCCGGCCCCACCACCGCCTGACCCGCGCTCCCCGCGGCCGGCCACACCCCTGACC
>NZ_JBHZDA010000205.1:0-2757 GCF_042755665.1 Streptomyces sp. NPDC059142 | reverse complement strand
ACTTCCGGGCCGCCTTTTTTTTTTGTATAACCCCCACTCCCGCGGGGGGGCCCCCCCCCCTCACCGGGGGGGGCCCCGCCAGCCGGCGCCCCCCGGCCCCCCCCCCCCCCCCCCCTTCCGTATGTCCATGTCCATGTCCCGTGCCGGATCCGCCCGGAAGTCCGGGACCGGGGCCGGGGCCGTCCGTGGGGCCGTCCCGGTTCCGGATCGGTCCGTGGGGCCCTCCCGGTCCCGGTCCCGGCGGCTCAGCTCAGGAAGTCGCGGGCGATGCCGGCCGCCAGGCGCTCCAGCAGCGGGCCCGCCTGGGCCATGCAGCGGGCCGGGTCGGGTTCGAGGTGGGTGAGGGCGTAGGCGCGGCGGATACCGGCCCTGCCCAGCGCCTCGGGCGCCAGGGTCAGCCGGCCGCAGACCGCGATCACCTCGATGCCCTGTGCGCGGGCCGCCGCCGCGACACCCGCGGGCGCCTTGCCGTGCAGCGTCTGCTCGTCGAGCGAGCCCTCCCCCGTGATCACCAGGGTGGCCCTGGCCAGGGCGGGGGCGAAGCCCAGGACGTCGAGCATCACCTCGATGCCGGGGCGGAAGGCGGCGCCGAGACCGACGAGCGCGCCGTAGCCGATGCCACCGGCGGCGCCGGCGCCGGGCGAGAGCGCGAGCGCGGCGGCCCGCGGCCCCACGCCCGTCCCGAGGACGGTGGCGTAGTGGGCGAGGGCCGCGTCCAGGATCTCGACGTCCTCGGGGCCCGCCCCCTTCTGGGGGCCGTAGACGGCGGGGGCGCCCTGGGGTCCGGTCAGCGGGTTGTCGACATCGCTGGCCAGCACGATCTCCGTACCGGCGAGCCGGGGGTCGAGCCCGGAGAGGTCGGCGGTGGCGAGGGCGCGCAGTCCGCCGCCGCCCGGCCCGACGGGCTCGCCGTCCGCGTCCAGGAAGCGCGCGCCGAGCGCCGTGAGCATCCCCGCGCCGCCGTCGGTGGTGGCGCTGCCACCGACCCCGAAGACGACGGTCCGCGCGCCCGCGTCGAGCGCGGCGCGCAGCAGCTCGCCGGAGCCGTACGTGGTGGCGGTGAGAGGGGCGAAGACGCCCTCGGGGAGGTGCTGGAGCCCCGACGCCTCGGCCATCTCCAGGACGGCCGTACCGTCCCGCAGGGCGTAGGCGGCGGTGACCGGGTCGCCCAGGGGGCCGGTCACCCGGGTCTCGTGGCGCTCGAAACCGGCCGCCACGGCCGCCGCGACCGTGCCGTCGCCGCCGTCCGCCACGGGCAGGGTCTCCACCGCCACCTCGGGGGCGACCTGCCGGAGTCCGGCCGTCACCCGCTCGGCGACCTGCGTCGCCGTGAGCGATCCTTTGAACTTGTCCGCCGCGATCAGTACCCGCGCGGGCTTGGACACCGCTCCGTCCGTCACTGTGCATCCCTTACGTTCGAACAGGCAGTCGCGCCGGTCCGACCCTATCCGTAGGGGTGGCCCCCTGCCCAGGAGCGGCGGCACGGAAGAGGGCGGTGGCCGCGTCCGGGTCCGTCGCCCGTTCGCCGCCACCGCCCCCGGGGGTGGGTTTCACCGTTCTAGGACGGGGTCCCCGCGTTCATCCGCCATCTGGTCGCGGCCGCCGCCACCTCGTGCTCGGACCTGACGCGCAGGCAGGCGCCGGGGCTGCCGATGGCCGGGGCGCCGGTCACCGCGACGACGAGGGAGTAGAGCGTGGACGACGCGGTGACGAAGAGCCGGTTGTTCCTGGGGCCGCCGAAGCACATGTTGGAGATGCCCACCGGGAAGACGATCCGGCCGATCAGCGTGGTGTCGGGGTCGTAGCAGTGCATGCCGCCGGCGCCGGCGGCCACCCAGACGCGGCCCTCGTCGTCGAAGCCGATGCTGTCGAACTGGCTGTCCGTGAGCGGCGCCTCGGCGAAGACGGTGCCGTCCGAGAGCTTCTGGCCGTCGTACACGTCGTACGCGCGGATCTGGCCGGCGAGGGTGTCGGCGATGAGCAACTGCCGCTCGTCCGGGGAGAAGCTCAGACCGTTCGGGGCGCCGAAGCCGTCGGCCATGACGCGGACGCGTCCGGTCTCCGGGTCCACCCGGTAGACGTTGCTGGCGCCGATCTCGCTCTCGCCGCGGTGTCCCTCGTAGTCGCTGATGATCCCGAAGATCGGGTCGGTGAACCAGATCGAGCCGTCGGAGTGCACGATCACGTCGTTCGGGCTGTTGAACCTCTTGCCCCGGTAGCGGTCGGCGATCACGGTGATCGAACCGTCGTACTCGGTACGGGTGATGCGCCGGTTGCCCTGCTCGCAGGTGATCAGCCGGCCCTCACGGTCGAGGGTGTTGCCGTTGCTGTTGCCCGCGCCGGTCCTGAACTCCCCGACGGCGCCGGTCGCTTCGTCCCAGCGCAGCATGCGGTCGTTGGGGATGTCGCTGAAGATCACCTGGCGCCAGGCGGGGATGTACACGGGGCCCTCGCACCAGCGCGAGCCGTCGAAGAGCTGTTCCAGGCGCCGGTCCCCGTTGGCGGGGATGCGGAACCTCTCGTCCAGGATCTCGTAGATACCCGAGCGCGGTTCTAATGCCACGGTCTCTCCCGTTCAGGGTCTATATCAAGCCTCATTCAGACTTAGGCAGATTTACAGGGTGGGCTGTGATACCCACAAGGGTTGCCGGGAAATCTCCACAAACGAAACCTTCACAACCGAAATGCCTTGGGGTACTTGGGCCCGCGCCCTCCGGTACGGACAGCGGAAGGCCCGGCCGCGACGGGGGTCGCGGC
>NZ_JBHZDA010000204.1:0-2759 GCF_042755665.1 Streptomyces sp. NPDC059142 | reverse complement strand
CATAAAACGCCGTCACAAACGCCACCGGAACCGACGCCGCCTCCACCAACGACCACCCCACAGGAACCCCCACCACCACCCGCTCATCCACCACGACGGTGGAGCGGAAGCCTCCCTGCCAGACGCCCATCACGCGGTCGCCGACCGCCACCGAGGACACCCCGGGGCCGATCCCGGTCACGACGCCGGCGCCCTCGCTGCCCATCCGGGCGTTCTCCGCGTCCGGGTACATGCCCAACGGGATCAGGACGTCGCGGAAGTTGAGCCCGACCGCGTGGATCTCGACGCGCACCTCGCGCTCGCCCAGAGCACGGTCGATCAGGCTTTCGGGCGCGGGGGCCCAGGTGATTCCTTCGAGGGTGCCGTTCCCGGCGTGTGTCAGGTGCCGTTCCACGGCGGGTTCGTCCTGGTCCGAGGCCGGGGCGATGCCCTGTTCCGGTGCCGGGACGGAAACAGGGCCGCGGCGCGTCGTGGAGTCGTCGCCCGGCGCCGGGACGGGGACCTCGACCGGGGCCGGGGCGGACTCCTCGTGGACGAGCCGCGGAACGAGGATGTCTCCGCCCCGGACGACGAGTTGGGGTTCGCCCGTGGACAGCGCGCGCAGCACCGTGTCGGGCATCTCCGCGCCGGCCTCCGCCACCGGGCCGCCGAGCACGTCGAGGAGGACGAAGCGTCCGGGGTGCTCGGTCTGTGCCGAGCGCACCAGGCCCCACACGGGTGCCGCCGTGAGGTGGTCCACCCGTTCGCCGCCCCCGACCGGTACCGCTCCGCGGGTGACGAGGACCAGCCGGGACGTCGCGAACCGTGCGTCGGCCAGCCACCGCTGTACGAGTTCCAGGACGTGCCGGGTCGTCCGCTCCGCCGACTCGGCGATGTCGTCGCCGTCCTCGGCGGACACGTGCTCCCGCAGGTCCACCAGGACGTGGGCGGGTGCGGTCAGGCCCTCGCGCGTGAGGTGTTCCTCCAGTGCCGCGAGGTCGGTGCATCCGGCGTGGGCCGGTGCCGAGGCGGGCAGGTCGGCGGACGGCTCGCCGAGCACCGTGAGGGTCGGGGCCGCACCGTGGTGTGCGGGTGTCGGCAGCGGGGTCCATGCCACCCGGTACGTCGCGGCGCTGTCGCCGGCGGCGGGCGCGGGGAAGCGCGCCTCGTTCAGCGGGCGGGTCAGCAGCCCGTCGGCCGAGAGCACCGGCAGTCCCGCGGTGTCCGTGACCCGCACCGAGAACGCGTCCTCGGCGGTCGGGGTGAGCAGGACCCGCAGCCGGGTCGCTCCCGTGGCGTACAGGGTGGCGCCGGTCCACAGGAACGGCAGCCTGACGGTGTCCTCGTCGTCGGTGCACGCCGGCCAGGCATGCAGGGCGGCGTCCAGCAGCGCCGGGTGGATGCCGAAACCCGTCGGGTCGGCCTCCGGCAGGGCCACTTCGGCGCTTACGGCGCCGTCGGGTCCACGCCACACGTCCGTCAGGCCGCGGAGCGCCGGTCCGTAGTCGAGCCCCCGCTCGCCCAGCCGCTCGTAGAGCCCCGTGATGTCGACGTGTCGTCCGTCCGCGGGGGGCCAGGTCTCCAGTGCCGCGGGCCGCTCGTGCTCCGCGCCGCTCACCAGGGTGGCCCGCGCGTGCCGCACCCAGTCGTCGGAGGGGGCGTTCCGGAGCCGGGCGTGCACGTCCACCGCCCGGCTGCCGTCTTCGGCCGTCCCGCTCACGAGCACTTGCACGTGGGTCGTCCCGGCCTCGGTCAGGACCAGGGGTGTTTCCAGGGTCAGCTCGTCCACCCGGTCGCAGCCGACCTCGTCCGCGGCACGCAGCACCATGTCCAGCAGTGCGGTGCCCGGCACGACCACCCGGCCGCGTACGGCGTGGTCCCGCAGCCAGGGCTGGTCCCGCAGCGACAGGCACCCGGTGAACAGGTATCCGCCGGTCCCGGGCAGCGGCACGGCGGAACCGAGCAGGGCGTGCCCCGTGGCCCGCATGCCGTCCTGGCGGGCGGCCGTGCCTCGGGGGGCGCTGTTCCCCGCCACCCAGTAGCGCTTCCGCTGGAAGGCGTACGTGGGCAGTTCGGCGCGCCGGACGGGGAGCCCGTCGTACGAGCGGGCCCACCGTACCGGTACGCCGGTCACGAACGCCTCGGCGAGCGACCGCAGCAGGCGTGTCCGGCCGCCCTCGTCACGCCGCAGGGTGCCCGTGACGGTGACGTCCACACCGCTGTCCTCCGCGGTGGCCTGGACGGCTGTGGTCAGCACCGGGTGTGCGCCGACCTCGACGAAGTGGCGGAAGCCGGCGTCGAGCAGGGCGCGTACGGTCTCCTCGAACCGGACGGGTTGGCGCAGGTTGCGATACCAGTACGCCGCGTCCAGCTCCGCGCGGCCGAGGTCGCCGCCGGTCACCGTGGAGAAGAACGGCACCTTCGCCGGGTGCGGCACCACGCCGGAGGCCGCCTTCTCCACGTGGCCGCGGATGTTCTCGACGTGTGGGGAGTGGGAGGCGTAGTCGACGGGAATGCGGCGGGCCCGCACACCCCCGGCCTCGCATGCCGCCATCAGACCCTCCAGCGCGTCGCTGTCACCGGAGACGACCGTCGAACCGGGGCCGTTGACCGCGGCAACCGTCACCCGCCCCCCGAACGCCACCAGCAACTCCTCCACCTCCACCACCGGACGCTGCACCGCCACCATGCCCCCACGACCGGCCAGCCCGGCAGCGATCGCCCGACTCCGCAACGCCACCACCCGCGCCCCGTCCTCCACACTCAACGCACCCGCCACC
>NZ_JBHZDA010000203.1:0-2802 GCF_042755665.1 Streptomyces sp. NPDC059142 | reverse complement strand
GACCTCTCGGGGTCCGGCCCGCCTCCTGTTCAGCCGAGCGGCCCCGGCTGGGGCTGCGGCTCGGGCGGCGGTACGGGGACCGGGTCGGGGCCGGGAATGGGCGCCGGACCCGGCGGCGTGGGTACGGGGGACGGCGGAGCCGGCGGTACGGGATCCGGCGTCGGCACCGGGCCGGGCGGCCCCGGCGGCGGGGTGGGCGAGGGCGGAACCGGGTCGGGGTGCGGACTGGTCATGCCTGTCCTCCAGTAGTGCGGGAGTCGTGCCTTCCCAATGTCTCCCGGTGCGCGTGCCCACGCGCGCCGGGTCCACGCATGATCCGGCCGGACGGGGCGCGCGCCGCCCGGGACCGTACGGCGGAGGGCCGCGCGGCGGTCAGCGGACGGTCGCGGCCACCGCCGCGGCCAGCCCGGTCGCCGGTGCCGCGAGCACGGGCGCCCCGCCGCGGGTCCGCCCGGCGGCGTCGGCCATCGACACCTGGGCCAGCACGACCGTCTCGGCCCCGCCGGACGCGGTGACCGCGTCGACGGCGGCGGCGACCGCGTCCAGATAGCCGTCCCGGTCCCCCGCCTCGAAGCGCTCCCAGGCCCCCTCGACCAGCACCGTACGCAGCTCCAGGGGGCGCCCCGCCGCCGCCTCGCGGATCAGCGCGGCCGTCGGCTCCAGCGTGGACTCCAGCGCCGCGACCACCACGACGCGGCCGGCCGCCGCCGCGGCCTCGGCCATCGGCCGGTCGACACGCAGCACGGGCACCCCGAGCGCGGCCCCGGCCTTCTCCGCCACGTCCCCGAGGGTCGAGCAGGTGCACAGTACGGCGCTCGCGCCGCCGGCCACGGCCGGGGACAGCACCGTCAGGATCTCCGCCGCCACGGCCCCGGGCCCCTCGGCCCTGGCCCGGACGAGCAGCTCCTCCACGACGAGATGGCGCAGCGTCACACCGGGGTGGCGGGCGTCCCGCAGGGCGTCGAAGACCGGGACATGGACCGGGGAGGTGTGCAGCAGGGCGAGCATGGAGCGATGCTATGCCCGGTCCCCGGCCGCGGGGCCCCTGGCCGTCAGCCCTTCCTCACCTGCGCCTTCGCGGCCTCGACCACCTCCGGCGGCGCCTCCGGGGCCGCGTCGGGGTGGCGCTGCGCCCAGCGGGCGGCGTACGGGCAGAGCGGCACGACGAAGGCGCCCTCGCGCGCCGCCATCGCGTAGAACTCCCGGACGAGGGTGCCCGCGATGCCCTTGCCCTCGTACCCCTCCTCCACCCCGGTGTGCACCGCGACCAGCGCGGCGGGCACGGCGGGGGTCTCCGGGGTGGCCACCAGGGCGACGTACGCGATGGCGCCGACGGCCTGACCGTCCTCGTACGCCTCGAAGCGGCCCTTGGGCCGGTTGTCACGGATGTTCAGGTCTGCCATGGGGCCTGTCTCCCTGCTGTCGGTCGGGTCCCGGTGGGACCTGACCCCGTACGGTACGGGCGCCGGCCGGGCCGGGTGCGCGGCGGGATCGCCCGGACGGCCGACGGCCCCGCGAGGAAAACCCCGCGTTCCCGAAAAGGCCCCGCCGTATTCCCCGGTCAGGGGTGGAGCACGCACCGGTGTCCGTGCGTTCCCTGCCCTGCGGCGGCCGTTCTGATTCCCTTTCCCGAATTCCCGGCCCCCACGCGGCGCGTGGAATCACCGGTCTGCCGTACTCCGTCGGACGGAACGGACGGCTTTTCCGTCCGGCCGTCCGGACGCGGCGTCCGGGCCTCGCACCTAATGTCAGGCAGGTGTGATGCGCGGTGCGCAGCCGTCCCGGAAAAGGAGAGCACATGGCCGTACGCAGTCCACGCCGAAGAGGCTATCCGGAAGGTCTCGGCGGCGAACTCGTCGCCGAGTTCCTGGGCACGCTCGTCCTGCTCCTGCTGGGCTGCGGATCCGTGGCCGTGGCCGTGGTCGGTCTGCCCGGTTCGGGCCGTCAGGTCGCGGCTTTCGGGCCCGCCAACTGGCTCATCATCTCGTGGGGCTGGGGGCTCGCCGTGGTCTTCGGCGTGTATGTCGCCGGGGGTATCAGCGGTGCGCACATCAATCCGGCGGTGACGCTCGCGTTCGCGGTCCGGCGGACGTTTCCGTGGCGGAAGGTCCTTCCCTACTGGGGTGCCCAATTGGTGGGCGCTTTCGTCGGTGCCGCGCTCGTCTATGCGACGTATCGGTGGGCGATCGACGCGGCCAACATGAAAGCGGGAATCGGGCGACAACAATCCCTGTCCACGTACTCGATCTTCGCCACGTTCCCCGCCGAGTATTTCGGCAATTCGTGGTGGGGGCCGCTGCTCGACCAGATCGTGGGGACCGCCGTCCTGCTCCTGTTGATCTGCGCGCTCATCGACACGAAGAATCTGGCGCCGGGCTCCAACCTCGGCCCGTTCCTGACCGGTCTGGTCGTCTTCGCGATCGGTCTGACCTTCGGCACCAACGCCGGGTACGCGATCAACCCCGCGAGGGACTTCGGCCCCCGGCTCTTCACCTTCTTCGAGGGCTGGGGCTCCATCGCGCTGCCGGGGACCTACCAGTGGTTCAGCCACTACTGGTGGATCCCCATCGTCGGTCCGCTCATCGGCGGCATCATCGGTTCGCAGCTCTACGAGCGGCTGATCGCCCCGGTCATCAGGGCGCGCGGCGGACCGAGCGAGGAGGGCCGGGTCCCGGCCAAGGACGCCCCCGTGCCGTCGGGTCCTTCCGCCGGCAGGCCCACGCCCGAGGCGCCGTCCGACGGCCGGCCGCCGGAGGGCAGGCCGCCCGCGGAGGCGTGACGGCCGGTACGTGTACGAGGGGT
>NZ_JBHZDA010000202.1:0-2871 GCF_042755665.1 Streptomyces sp. NPDC059142 | reverse complement strand
GCCGACGTCGCCGCCGAGACCGCCGAGGAGTCCGACGAGTTCGGCGACCGCCCCTCCCGTCGCCGCCGCCGGGGCGGCTGGCGCCGTCGCCGCGGTGAGTCCGCGGACGCCGACGACACCACGGACGAGCGGCAGGAGGAGACCTCCTCCGCCGACCACACCGACGAGGCCGACGAGGACCGGGACGCCCCCGACACCTCCGCCGCCTACGACGACGAGAACGACGACCAGGAGGCGTCCTCGGGCGGCTCCTCCAGCAGCAGGCGGCGTCGCCGCAGGCGCCGTCGCAGCGCCGACGGCGGCTCGGAGACCGAGCAGGGCACCGGCGGCGGCGACGACCCGGAGCGTACGGTCGTCAAGGTCCGCGAGCCGCGCGAGCGCCGCGCCAAGGACACCGAGCGCGAGCCCGGTACCGGCGCCGACGAGGTCCAGTCCATCAAGGGCTCGACCCGGCTGGAGGCCAAGAAGCAGCGCCGCCGCGAGGGACGCGAGCAGGGCCGCCGCCGGGTGCCGATCATCACGGAGGCGGAGTTCCTGGCCCGCCGTGAGGCGGTCGAGCGCGTGATGGTCGTGCGCCAGCACGGCGAGCGCACCCAGATCGGTGTCCTGGAGGACAACGTCCTGGTCGAGCACTACGTCAACAAGGAGCAGGCGACCAGCTACGTCGGCAACGTCTACCTGGGCAAGGTGCAGAACGTACTGCCGTCCATGGAGGCCGCCTTCGTCGACATCGGCAAGGGCCGCAACGCCGTCCTGTACGCCGGTGAGGTCAACTTCGAGGCGCTCGGCATGGCCAACGGGCCGCGCCGTATCGAGACCGCGCTCAAGTCCGGCCAGTCGGTGCTCGTCCAGGTGACGAAGGACCCGATCGGCCACAAGGGCGCCCGTCTGACCAGCCAGGTCTCTCTGCCCGGCCGCTACCTCGTGTACGTGCCCGAGGGCTCGATGACCGGCATCAGCCGCAAGCTCCCGGACACCGAGCGCGCCCGGCTCAAGACCATCCTCAAGAAGATCGTCCCCGAGGACGCGGGCGTCATCGTCCGTACGGCCGCCGAGGGCGCCAGCGAGGACGAGCTGCGCCGCGACGTCGAGCGGCTCCAGGCGCAGTGGGAGGACATCAAGAAGAAGTCGAAGAGCGGCAACGCGCCGACGCTGCTCTACGGCGAGCCGGACATGACCGTCCGGGTCGTCCGCGACATCTTCAACGAGGACTTCTCGAAGGTCATCGTCAGCGGCGCCGACGCGTGGCAGACGATCAGCGGGTACGTCGCGCACGTGGCGCCGGACCTCTCCGACCGGCTGTCGCGCTGGACCAGCGAGGTGGACGTCTTCGCGACGTACCGCATCGACGAGCAGCTCATGAAGGCGCTGGACCGCAAGGTCTGGCTGCCCAGCGGCGGTTCGCTGGTCATCGACAAGACCGAGGCCATGATCGTGGTCGACGTCAACACCGGGAAGTTCACCGGCCAGGGCGGCAACCTGGAGGAGACCGTCACCAGGAACAACCTGGAGGCGGCCGAGGAGATCGTGCGCCAGCTCCGGCTGCGCGACCTGGGCGGCATCGTCGTCATCGACTTCATCGACATGGTGCTGGAGTCCAACCGGGACCTGGTGCTGCGGCGCCTGCTGGAGTGCCTGGGCCGGGACCGTACGAAGCACCAGGTCGCCGAGGTCACCTCGCTGGGCCTGGTCCAGATGACCCGCAAGCGGGTCGGCCAGGGTCTGCTGGAGTCCTTCTCCGAGACCTGCGTCCACTGCAACGGCCGCGGTGTCATCGTCCACATGGAGCAGCCGGTGGCCGCCGGTGGCGGCGGCAACGGCAAGCGCTCCAAGAAGCGCGGTCGCGGCGGGGCCGGCGCGGACCACGAGCACGACCACGAGGTGACGGGTACGGCGGCGGAGTCCGACGCCGACCACGACACCGAGTCGGAGGCCGAGCTGGCGGCGGAGGTGGCGGCCCCGGTCGCCCTCTCCGAGCCCGACTTCGTGCCGGACGAGGAGCTGTACAGCAGCGTCGCGGAGGCCGAGGCGGCGGTACGGGGCCGCTCGCGCCGCCGTGCGTCGCGCAAGGCGTCGGCCCCGGCCGGTTCGCCGAGGGCGGCGGAGCCGGAGGCTCCCGCGCCCGCCGAGGCCGTGACGGTCGTCGAGACCCCCGAGCCCGAGGCCGCCCCGGTGGCCGAGGCGCCCGCGGAGGCGCCCGTCGCCGAGGCGGCGCCCCAGGGCCGTACGCGGCGCCGTGCCACCCGTAAGGCGACGGCTCCGGCCGGTTCGCCCAAGGCGGCGGAGGCGGAGGCCGAGGTGGTCGTCCCCGTGACCCCGGAGCCCGCCGCCGAGCCCGTGGCCGCCCCCGTCGAGCCGGTGGCCGCCGAGGAGGAGCCCGTGGCGGCCCCGCCGCGTGCGCGCCGCAGGGCGACCCGCAAGGCCACCGCCCCGGCCGGTTCGCCTTCGGGCACGCAGGAGGCGGCGGTCGTCGTCGTGGAGGCTCCGGCGAAGACCGAGGAGTCCGCCACCACCGCCGAGGCGGCCACCGAAGGGGCCGACGCGTCCGACGGCGCCGAGGCACCGGCACCGGCCAAGAAGGCGGTCCGCAAGACGGCCGCCAAGAAGGCCCCCGCGAAGAAGACGGCCGCCAAGAAGACGACGGCCAAGAAGACCGCGGCGAAGAAGACGACCGCGGCCAAGAAGGCACCGGCGAAGACGGCCAAGACGACCAAGACGGCCAAGTCCACGGCCAAGGCGTCGAAGAAGACCGCCGCGGCCGAGCAGACGGCGCCCTCGGGCGTCACGGCCACCACCGAGGACTGATCCCCGCGGTGTCACCCCGCCCCCCGCCGCCCCCGCGCCCCGCGCGGGGGGGGGGGCCCCCCCCCC
>NZ_JBHZDA010000201.1:0-2881 GCF_042755665.1 Streptomyces sp. NPDC059142 | reverse complement strand
CCGGAACGTGTGTGCCGCGGGGCCGGCGCTCTCAGCGCTTGACGCCCAAGCTCAGCCCGTGCTCGTAGGGCAGCCCCGAGACGGTCCCGACCTCCTCGAACCCGGCCGCGCGCAGCCAGCGCTCGTAGTCGCGCGCCGGATAGGCCATCCCCCGGCCGCTGGCCAGGACGTTGAAGTACAGGCCGAGGCGGGCGCCGAACACGCCCTCGGTCTCGTCGTCGGAGACGTTGTAGCCGTACACCATGACCCGCCCGCCGACCGGCAGCGCCGCGTACGCCTTCTTCATCAGGAGCAGGATCGAGTCCTCGTCGAAGATCTCCAGCACATGGCTGAACAGCACGGCGTCCGGCCCCTCGGGGAACGGGTCGGTGAACATGTCACCCGGCGCCAGGCTCACCCGGTCGGGGTGGGCGCCGGCCTCCGCCTCCGACGCCAGCCGGGACACGCTCGGCATGTCGAACACCGTCGACGTGAGCCGCCCATGACGTGCCACCAGCCGCGCCGAGGTAGTGCCGTCCCCGCCGCCCACGTCCAGCACGTGCCGTACGTCGCCGAAGACCGGCTGCTCGATCAGCGCGTCGACCGAACGCAGGGTGAACGCGGTCATCGCCCGGTGGAAGACCTCCTCCAGCCCCGGATTGTGGGCCAGCCGCCCGTACAGGGTCGGCTCGTCACCGGGATGGGCCTCCAGGGCGGTGTTGGTGCCCGCCCGCAGCGCCCGCGTCATCTGCGCGAACGCCGGATAGTAGACCTCCTTCCAGCCGGTCAGGATGTGACTCCAGCTGTCCGGTTCGTCGTCCGCCGCCAGCAGGCTCTCGGCGACGGCGGAGTTGTGGTAGGCGCCGTCCCGGCGCTCCAGCAGCCCCGTCGTGCAGACCGCCTGGAGCAGCACGCGCAACTGATGCGCGGGCAGACCGCAGAACGCCCTGATGTCCTCCGCGTCCGAGCCGGGTTTCCCCGACAGGAAGGCGAAGATCCTCAGTTCGGCGGCGGTCGTGACGGCATTGAACAACGCCGGCGCGTTGACGAGGAAGTGGAAACGTTCGAGGACGGAATCGTCTTCGTGGGCGGCGTTCTGCATGGCTCTCCAAGGAATGAAAGGCGTCGGACGCCACGGCGCGATGGTCTCGAAACGCTAGGCGGGCCAGGGTGGGGCGGCAACGACGTTCCCCACCGTTACGGGCCGTCGGCTGCGCGACTCCCCCGGCCCGGGGGAAGGCGCGGGGAGGGCGTGGCCACGGCCGGGGGCCGACGCACCCGCCGACACGTGCCGGCGCCGGTCGTAACTGTGGCTCCCACCGATGCTGGGGCCCGCGACTTCTCCGCACCATCACAAGTGCCCACATGGGGCCGGAGCGCGCCCGCGCAGATGGCATCGAAGGCCCAGCCCGCATTGAGGAGTGCACGTGATTCCTGCGTCGTATGCGCAACGTCGGCTGTGGCTGGTGGACCGGCTGGAGGGAGCCGGCGCGCTCTACACCGTCCCCCTGGTACTGCGGCTGTCCGGCGCGCTGGACGTGGCCGCGCTGCGGGCCGCCCTGCACGACGTGGTGGCCCGCCACGAAGCGCTGCGCACCCGCTTCCCCCAGGTGGACGGCGAACCCGTGCAGGAGGTCGTCCCCGTGGGCGACCTCCCCGACCTGCTGACCGTCGACGCCGTGCCCGCCGACGAGGTGGACGCCGAGATCGCCCGCACCGCCCGCCACGTCTTCGACCTGGCGTCCGGCATCCCGTGGCACGCCCGGCTCCTGACCGTCGACGACCGCACCTCGGTCCTCGTGCTGGCCCTGCACCACATCGCCGCCGACGGCTGGTCGGCGGCCCCGCTCTGGCGCGACCTCTCCGCCGCCTACACCGCACGCCTGGCCGGCACCGAGCCCGACCTCGCGCCGCTTCCCGTGCAGTACGCCGACTACACCCTGTGGCAGCGCGAGTTGCTCGGCGACGCCGACGACCCCGGAAGCCTGCTCACCGAGCAACTCGCCCACTGGCGCGCGGTACTGACCGGCGCCCCCGAGGAACTCGCCCTGCCCGCCGACCGGTCGCGGCCCGCGGTCTCGGCGCACGCCGGAGGCACCGTACGGTTCGACGTCCCGGCCGAGCTGCACGCCGCCCTCGCCGAGGTGGCGCGCGCCGAGGACGCCACCCTGTTCATGGTCTGGCACGCCGCGGTCGCCGTCCTGCTGTCCAAGCTCGGCGCCGGTGACGACATCCCGGTCGGCAGCCCCTTCGCCGGACGCGACGAGGCCGATCTGGAGAACCTCGTCGGGTTCTTCGTCAACACCCTGGTCCTGCGCACCGACGTGTCCGGGGACCCCGACTTCACCGAGATACTCCGGCGGGTGCGCCGCACCACCGTGCGGGCCCTGGACCACCAGGACGTACCCTTCGAACGGCTCGTGGAGGAGCTGGCGCCGGCCCGCTCGCTGACCCGGCACCCCCTCTTCCAGGTCAACCTCACCCTGCACAACACCCCGCAGGCCCGGGTCGACCTGCCCGGACTCACGGCCGTCGCGGAGTTCGCCGCGCTGCCGCTGGTCAAGTTCGACCTCGACTTCCAGGTCCTGGAACGGTTCGACGAGCAGGGCCGGCCCGCCGGCCAGGACGTCGAACTCCACTATTCCGCCGACCTGTTCGACCGCGCCACCGCCGAGTCGTTCACCGAGCGCCTGCTGCGCGTCCTGCGGCACGCCGCCCGCGCACCGCACACCCCGCTGCACACCGTCGACGTCCTCTCACCCGCCGAACACGAGCGGCTGCGCGCCGTCGCGGGCGACACCACACCCCCGCCGCCCGGCGCGACCGTGCCCGACCTCTTCGCCGCACGGGCCGCCGCCCACCCGGACGGGGGGGGGGCGGGGGGGGGCGGCGCGCCGCACCG
>NZ_JBHZDA010000200.1:0-3073 GCF_042755665.1 Streptomyces sp. NPDC059142 | reverse complement strand
GCCGCGGGCGCGGGGGGGCCCCCCCCCCCCGGGGGCCCCCCGGCCCCCCCGCCGCGGGGCCGGGGGGGGCCCCCACCGCCCCGTACGGCGTCCGGGTCAGCGCCGCCCGTACTCACGGAAGCCGCGTCCCGTCTTGCGGCCCAGGCACCCCGCCGCCACGAGATGTTCCAGCAGCGGCGCCGGGGCGAGCCCGGGGTCGCGGAACTCGCGGTGCAGGGCGCGTTCGATGGCGAGCGAGACATCGAGGCCGACCACGTCGAGCAGTTCGAAGGGGCCCATCGGATAGCCGCCGCCCAGCTTCATCGCGGCGTCGATGGCGTCGGGCGTCGCGTAGTGCTCCTCGACCATCCGGACCGCGTTGTTCAGATACGGGAAGAGCAGCGCGTTCACGATGAACCCGGCGCGGTCGCCGCAGTCCACCGGGTGTTTACGGACGGTGGCCACCACCTCGCGGACGGTGGCATGGGCCTCGTCGCAGGTCAGGACCGTGCGGACCACCTCGACCAGCTTCATCGCCGGGGCCGGGTTGAAGAAGTGCATCCCGACGACGTCCTCCGGGCGCGCGGTGGCGCGGGCGCAGGCCACCACGGGGAGCGAGGAGGTCGTGGTGGCCAGCACCGCGCCGGGCCGGCAGACCTTGTCGAGCACGGCGAAGAGCCGCCGCTTGACCTCCAGGTCCTCGGCCACCGCCTCCACGGCGAGATCCACCTCGGCGAGCGCGTCGGCCGAACCGGCCGGCACGATCCGCGCGAGGGTGGCGTCCCTGGCCCCGGCGCTGATCCTGCCCCGGTCCACCGAGCGGGCGAGGGAGGCGGCGATCCGCTCCCGGGCCGCCGTGGCCTTCTCCTCGCTGCGGGCGGCGAGCACCACGCCGTACCCGGCCACGGCGAAGACCTCCGCGATCCCGCTCGCCATCGTGCCGGAGCCCACGACACCGACGGAGGCGACCTGACGGCCGGGCACGGCGTCCGCGGCGGGGGAGGGGGTGAGCGCGTCCGGTACGGCCACCGCGCCGCCCGGCGCCTCGTACGTGTAGAAGCCGCGGCCCGACTTCCGGCCGGTCAGCCCGGCGTCGCTGAGCTGCCGCAGCACCGGCGCGGGGGCGTGCAGCCGGTCGTGCGAGGCCGCGTACATCGCGTCCAGCACGGTGCGCGCGGTGTCGATGCCGATCAGGTCGAGCAGTGCGAGCGGCCCCATCGGCAGCCCGCACCCCAGCCGCATCGCCGCGTCGATGTCCTCGCGGGAGGCGTACGCGCACTCGTACATCGCCGCCGCCTGGTTGAGATAGCCGAAGAGCAGCCCGTCCGCGACGAAGCCGGGCCGGTCGCCCACCGCGACGGGCTCCTTGCCCAGCTCGCGGGCGAGGGCGGTGACGGCGGCGACGGCGCGGTCCGAGGTGAGCACCGAGGAGACCACCTCGACCAGCTTCATCGCCGGGGCCGGATTGAAGAAGTGCAGCCCCAGCACGCGCTCGGGACGGGCCGACTCGGCGGCCAGCCGGGTCACCGAGAGCGCGTTGGTGCCGGTGGCGAGGATGGCGGAGGGCGCGACGATCCCGTCCAGCGCCCGCAGGACGCCCAGCTTGGTCTCGTACGACTCGGGCACCACCTCGATCACCAGACCGGCGTCGGCGGCGGCGCGCAGATCGGAGAAGGTACGGAACCGGGCGAGGACGGTCCGCCGCTCCGCCGCGCTGATCCGGCCGCGCCCGACGGCCCGCGCGGTGGACGCCTCCAGGGCCTCGACGGCCCGGCGGGCCGCGGCGTCGCTGATGTCGATGCCGATGACCTCGCGGCCCGCGCGGGCCAGGACCTCGGCGATGCCGGTTCCCATGGTGCCGAGGCCGACGACGGCGATGGTGGGGAGAGGGATGTCCATCAGGACTCCAGGGGTGAGTGACGACTTGCTCAGGAGCGCGCGGGCGCGGGGCGCGACGGGCGCGTGGGCCGGCGTGCGGACACGCGGCGGAAGCACGGCACGGAGAAGCGTGGAAGAGGCGGCGGGCCCTGTTCCGGGGCCGCGCCGTACCCGCGGTGCCGAACCGACGGCACCGCCGAAGAGCGCTCACGGCGGCTGCGTCACCAGGCCGGCGCGAACGGCGGAGTTCATCCGCTCATCTGAGGTTAACCGACGGGTAACGAGCGCGCCAGGGCTGGGGCACTGTGTGCCGGGTCACCGGCGACCGCGCGCGCCCGCGAGCGCCAAGAGTGGCCGGTCGGGGCGTGGTTGACGCTGGTGGGCGCCGATATCCTGGCCCCATGGACGAGGACTTCCGCTCACTCGCGGACCGGACGAAGGACGAGTCCGGGGGTTCCCTCGCGTACCAGCGGCTGATCGCCACCGACGACAGGGAAGCGCTGGCCGGCGTGCTCGTCGGGCGCGGGCAGCCCCTGTGGGCGCTGGAGATCGCCGCCTTCCGGCTCGGCTGCGCCGGGGACGCGCGGGCCTTCGAGGCGCTGGTGCTGCTCCTCAACCACCGCGACCCCGAGCGGTGCGTCTCCGCCTCGTACGCACTGGCCCGGCTCGGCGATCCGCGCACCTCCCGGGCCGCCGCCGCGCTCGCCACCAACGGCCTGCGCACGGCCTACGCGCTCCACCCCGTGCGGCTGCTCGCGGAGTTACGGGCGCCCGAGTCGGTACCGGCGCTGATCACCACCCTGCAACGGCTGCTCTCGCCGGACGAGCCGCACTGGCGCGTCGCGCTCGCCTGCGTCGAGGGGCTGGGCCGCCTCGGCGACGACCGCGCCCGCCCCGTCCTGACGGCGGCCAGGGACCACCCCCGGCTCGCGGCGGCGGCCGGTGAGGCGCTCACCCGTATCCCGGGCTGAGGGCTGTCCCGTAATCCCCGGTGGATCAGCGCGCGGCGTCAGATGCGGTGCATCGCAAGGCGGAGGGACGTCCGCATACTGGATGTATTCGGGCGTTCCGACAACGCAGCGAGGTGCCGTAGCTGTCGTCGCGCGCCCGCCAGGGATTACGGGACAGCCCTTAGCTTGATCTTTAACCTGTGCGGCGTGGACGCGGGGTCGTTGATTTCTTCGTGCGTCGCTTTGCGGAGCCTGGTCTGCCAACT
>NZ_JBHZDA010000199.1:0-3418 GCF_042755665.1 Streptomyces sp. NPDC059142 | reverse complement strand
GTACGGGGTGGGACGTCAGGCGTCGAAGACCTCGTTGACGAGCTGTGCCTGCTCCGCCTGGTGGCGCTTGGCCGAGCCGACCGCCGGGGACGAGGAGTGCGGGCGCGAGATACGCCGCAGCCGCTCGCCGTGCGGGATGTCGGCGCCGACCGCCAGGTCCAGGTGGTCGATCAGGTTGAGCGCGATGAACGGCCAGGCACCCTGGTTCGCCGGCTCCTCCTGGGCCCACAGGTACTTCTCGGCGTTCGGGAACTTGGCGATCTCGGCCTGGAGCTCCGCGCCCGGCAGCGGGTACAGCCGCTCCAGGCGGAGGATCGCCGTGTCCGTGACGCCGCGCTTCTGCCGCTCGGCTTCCAGGTCGTAGTAGACCTTGCCGGTGCAGAAGACGACCTTGCGGACCGCGTCCGGGGCCACGCTGCTGTCGCCGATCACCGGGCGGAAGCCGCCGGTGGTGAACTCCTCCGCCGTGGACGCCGCCGCCTTCAGACGCAGCATCGACTTCGGGGTGAAGACGACGAGCGGCTTGTGGTGCGGGTTGTGGACCTGCCAGCGCAGCAGGTGGAAGTAGTTCGACGGCAGCGTGGGCATCGCGATCGTCATGTTGTTCTGCGCGCACATCTGGAGCAGGCGCTCGGGGCGGGCGGACGAGTGGTCCGGGCCCTGGCCCTCGTAGCCGTGCGGCAGCAGCAGCGTGACGCCGGAGGTCTGGCCCCACTTCTGCTCGGCCGACGAGATGAACTCGTCCACGATGGTCTGCGCGCCGTTGACGAAGTCACCGAACTGCGCCTCCCACATGACCAGCGCGTCCGGCCTGGCCAGGGAGTAGCCGTACTCGAAGCCCATCGCTGCGTACTCGCTGAGCAGCGAGTCGTAGACGTTGTAGCGGGCCTGCTCGGCGGTCAGGTACTGGAGCGGGGTGTAGTCCTCGCCCGTGCCCTGGTCGACCAGGACCGCGTGGCGCTGGCCGAACGTGCCGCGGCGGGTGTCCTGGCCGGAGAGGCGGACCGGCGTGCCCTCCATCAGCAGCGAGCCGATGGCCAGGGTCTCGCCCATGCCCCAGTCGATCGTGCCGTCCTCCACCGAGGCGGCGCGGCGCTGCATCTGCGGCATCAGACGCGGGTGCACGGTGACCGTGTCGGGGATGTTGACCTGCGACTCGGCGATCCGCTTGACGACCTCCTGGGAGACCGCGGTCTCCACGGCCACCGGGAACTCCGCCTGCGCGTCCGGGACCTGGACGGGACCGGCGTGCGAGGTGGCCTCGCGGACCTCCGCGAAGACCTTCTCCAACTGGCCCTGGAAGTCCTGGAGCGCCTGCTCCGCCTCTTCCAGCGTGATGTCGCCGCGGCCGATCAGCGACTCGGTGTAGAGCTTGCGCACCGAGCGCTTCTTGTCGATCAGGCGGACCATCTGCGGGTTGGTGAACTGCGGGTTGTCGCCCTCGTTGTGGCCGCGGCGGCGGTAGCAGATCAGGTCGATGACGACGTCCTTGTTGAACGTCTGGCGGAACTCGAAGGCGAGCCGTCCGACGCGGACGACGGCCTCCGGGTCGTCGCCGTTCACGTGGATGATCGGCGCCTCGATCATGCGGGCCACGTCCGTCGCGTACATCGACGAGCGCGAGGACTCCGGGGCGGCGGTGAAGCCGACCTGGTTGTTGATCACGACGTGGACGGTGCCGCCGGTGCGGTAGCCGCGGAGCTGCGACATGTTGAGCGTCTCGGCGACGACGCCCTGGCCCGCGAAGGCCGCGTCGCCGTGGAGCGCGAGCGGCAGGACCGTGAAGTCCGTGCCGGCCTTGTTGATGATGTCCTGCTTGGCGCGGGCGATGCCCTCCAGGATCGGGTCGACCGCCTCCAGGTGCGAGGGGTTCGCGGCCAGCGAGACCTTGATCTGCTCGCCGTCCAGACCGGTGAAGGTGCCCTCGGCGCCCAGGTGGTACTTGACGTCGCCGGAGCCGTGCATCGACTTCGGGTCGAGGTTGCCCTCGAACTCGCGGAAGATCTGCGCGTACGACTTGCCGACGATGTTCGCGAGGACGTTGAGCCGGCCGCGGTGGGCCATGCCGATGACGACCTCGTCGAGACGGGACTCGGCGGCGGAGTCGATGATCGCGTCGAGCAGCGGGATGACGGACTCGCCGCCCTCCAGCGAGAACCGCTTCTGGCCGACGTACTTCGTCTGGAGGAACGTTTCGAACGCCTCGGCCGCGTTGAGGCGGCGCAGGATCCGCAGCTGCTCCTCGCGCTCCGGCTTGGAGTGCGCGCCGCGCTCGATCCGGTCCTGGAGCCACTTGCGCTGCTTCGGGTCCTGGATGTGCATGAACTCGATGCCGGTGGTGCGGCAGTACGAGTCGCGCAGCACGCCGAGGATGTCGCGGAGCTTCATCATCGACTTGCCCGCGAAGCCGCCGACGGCGAACTCGCGCTCCAGGTCCCACAGCGTCAGCCCGTGCTCGGTGATGTCGAGGTCGGGGTGCTTGCGCTGGAGGTAGTCCAGCGGGTCCGTGTCGGCCATGACATGGCCGCGGACCCGGTAGGAGTGGATCAGCTCGAAGACCCGGGCGGGCTTCGTGACGTCCTCGTCGTGCGAGGCGTCGATGTCCTTGAGCCAGCGGACCGGCTCGTACGGGATGCGCAGCGCCTGGAAGATCTCGTCGTAGAAGTCGTTCTCGCCGAGGAGGAGCTGACTGACGATCCGCAGGAACTCGCCGGAGGCGGCGCCCTGGATGACGCGGTGGTCGTACGTCGACGTCAGGGTCATGACCTTGGAGATGCCCAGCTTGTTCAGGGTGTCCTGCGACGTGCCCTGGAACTCGGCCGGGTAGTCCATCGAACCGACGCCCATGATGACCGACTGACCGGGCATCAGACGCGGCACGGAGTGCACCGTGCCGAGGCCGCCCGGGTTGGTCAGCGAGACGGTGACGCCGGTGAAGTCGTCCATCGTCAGCTTGTTGTTGCGGGCGCGCCGGACGATGTCCTCGTACGCCTGCCAGAACTCGAAGAAGTTGAGCGTCTCGGCCTTCTTGATGCCCGCGACGACGAGCTGGCGGTCGCCGTTGGGCTTCACCAGGTCGATGGCGAGACCGAAGTTGATGTGCTCCGGCTTGACCAGCGTCGGCTTCCCGTCGCGCTCGGCGAAGGAGTAGTTCATCGACGGCATGGCCTTGATCGCCTGCACCATCGCGTACCCGATGAGGTGCGTGAAGGAGATCTTGCCGCCGCGCGCGCGCTTCAGGTGGTTGTTGATGACGATGCGGTTGTCGAAGAGCAGCTTCACCGGGACGGCGCGCACGGACGTGGCCGTGGGCAGCTCCAGCGAGGCGTTCATGTTCTTCGCGACGGCGGCCGAGGGGCCGCGCAGCGTCACGTACTCCGGTCCGGCGGGCGCCTCGGTGGCGGGCGCGGCCTTCGCG
>NZ_JBHZDA010000198.1:0-3891 GCF_042755665.1 Streptomyces sp. NPDC059142 | reverse complement strand
CGCGGCGCGCCCGGGCTCCCCGCGGCGCGCGCGCGCCCCCCCGCCCCGCCGACCGAGTCGGCGCCGACTTGCAGCGCCCCGGAGGCGAACCGAGCCCCCAAAAAAAGAAGGCAGACTGGGGTCATGAGTGACCACCGCACCGTGCTCCTGCGCCGTGGAGAAGTCCACAGCCCCGCCGATCCCTTCGCCACCGCGATGCTCGTCGAGCGAGGGCACGTCTCCTGGGTCGGGTCCGAGGGTGCCGCCGACTCGTTCGTCGCCGGGGCGGACGAGGTGGTCGATCTGGACGGCGCGCTCGTCACGCCCGCGTTCACCGACGCCCATGTGCACGCCACGGCGACCGGGCTCGCCCTCATGGGGCTCGATCTGTTCGGTGCGGGCAGTCTGGGGGAGGCGCTCGCGCTCGTGCGGGCGCACGGCGCGGCGCGGTCGGACGAGCGGATTCTGCTCGGGCACGGTTGGGACGCCGAGCGCTGGCCGGAGCGGCGGGCGCCCACGCGGGCCGAGTTGGACGAGGCGGCCGGCGGGCGGGCGCTGTATCTGCCGCGGGTCGATGTGCATTCGGCCGTGGTGACGACGGCTCTGCTCGATCTGGTTCCCGGGGTGGCCTCGCTGGCCGGCTACCGCCCCGACGGGCCGCTGACGGGCGCCGCGCACCATGCCGTACGCGAGGCCGCCCATGGGGCCGTCAGCGCCCTTCAGCGCACCGAGGCGCAGCGCGCCGCCCGTTCGCGGGCCGCTTCGCTCGGGATCGGGACGCTGCACGAGTGCGGGGGGCCGGAGATCTCCGACGAGGAGGACTTCACGGCGCTGCTGGCGCTCGCCAGGGACGAGGCGGGGCCGCGGGTGCACGGCTACTGGGCGGAGCCGGTCGGCGACGAGAAGGACGCCCGGCGGATCCGGGAGCTGGGGGCGGCGGGGGCCGCGGGCGATCTGTTCGTGGACGGTTCGCTCGGCTCGCACACCGCGGCGCTGTGCGAGCCGTACGCGGACGCCGCCCACTCCGGTTCCGCGCATCTCGACGCGGACGCGGTCGCCGCACATGTCGCCGCCTGCACCGAGGCCGGGCTCCAGGCCGGTTTCCACGCCATCGGCGACGCGGCGCTCGGGACGGTCGTGGCGGGGATGCGGGCCGCCGCGGAGCGGCTCGGCCAGGCGCGGATCCGGGCGGCCCGGCACCGGGTCGAGCACGCCGAGATGCTCACCCCCGAGACGGTCGCGGCCTTCGCGGAGCTGGGGCTCACCGCTTCCGTGCAGCCCGCTTTCGACGCGGTCTGGGGCGGCGACGAGGGCATGTACGCGCGCCGGCTGGGCGTCGAGCGGGCCCGTACGCTCAATCCGTTCGCGGCGCTGCTGCGCGCCGGGGTGCCGCTGGCGCTCGGCTCCGACAGCCCGGTCACCCCGCTCGACCCGTGGGGGACCGTACGGGCCGCCGCCTTCCACCGCACCCCCGGGCACCGGATCTCCGTACGGGCCGCGTTCACGGCGCACACCCGGGGCGGCTGGCGGGCGGTCGGCAGGGACGACGCGGGGACGCTGGTGCCGGGAGCCCCCGCCGACTACGCGCTCTGGCGCACCGAGGAGCTGGTGGTGCAGGCGCCCGACGACCGGGTGGCGCGCTGGTCGACGGACCCGCGCTCGGGGACGCCCGGCCTGCCGGATCTCACGCCGGGGCGCCCGCTGCCCGTATGCCTGCGGACCGTGGTCGGCGGGCGGACCGTGTTCGTGAGCCCGAACGAGTGACGTACGGACATTTCGTACCGCCGACCGATGCTTACCGGCCTCCGCCGCGACCTGCGGGTCTTCGCCCCTGACCTGGTGTTTCAGGTGAACCGTGCTGGTCAAGGGGGTATTGACAGTGAGCCGCCACCGGCGGGTAGGTTCGGCCGGGTCCACCACAGGACGTCCGTCCGGCAACCTCCTCGAACGTCGTCGAACGCCGCTGGGCCATGGGGCGGTGTGCCGCACCGGCGCACCACCACTGGGAGCCAGGTCCAGCGCCCGCGTCTCGGGGGCGAGGGAAGGTGCCCGCCGGTCGGCAGGTGCGACCCGGACGGGGCCCCGGCGTTCAGTAGACAACGGCTTTCGGTCGATCCGCAGCCAGCGGGTCCCAGGTCGGCCCGAAGGACGCCGGGTCCCGGTCCGCAGCACGTGCCCCGTGCGGGCCCCGGACGGGCGGTTCCTTCCGTCATCTCCGGACATCACCGGCCAACTCGTCCGACACCGGGCGGCCGTCGTGCTCGCAGGCCCCTGTCCGCTCGCTAAGCTGTGGCGTCTGCGTACGGCGATGAAGGGGCAGCAGTGAACGACGGTGGCCAGAGGCGGTACGGCCCGCTCGGTACAGCCTTGGTGATCATCCCGACCTTCAACGAGGCCGAGAACATCACGCCCATCGTCTCCCGCGTGCGCGCCGCGGTTCCGGCGGCCGACATCCTCATCGCCGACGACAACAGCCCCGACGGCACCGGGAAGATCGCCGACGAGCTGGCCGCGGCGGACAGCCAGGTCAAGGTGTTGCACCGCAGGGGCAAGGAAGGGCTCGGCGCCGCCTATCTGGCCGGATTCCGCTGGGGCATGGAGCACGGGTACGGGGTCCTCGTCGAGATGGACGCCGACGGCTCGCACCAGCCCGAGGAGCTGCCCCGGCTGCTCACCGCGCTCAAGGGCGCCGATCTCGTGCTCGGCTCGCGGTGGGTGCCGGGCGGACGGGTCGTCAACTGGCCCAGGACCCGGCAGATGATCTCCCGGGGCGGCAGCACCTACTCACGGGTCCTGCTCGGTGTCCCGTTCCGTGATGTCACCGGCGGCTACCGGGCCTTCCGCAGGGAGACCCTGGAGGGGATCGGTCTGGACGACGTCTCCTCCCAGGGCTACTGCTTCCAGGTCGATCTGGCCCGCCGGGCGGCCGAGGCCGGATGCCATGTGGTCGAGGTGCCCATCACCTTCGTCGAGCGCGAACTGGGCGACTCCAAGATGAGCAAGGACATCCTGGTCGAGGCGCTCTGGCGGGTGACCGCCTGGGGCGTGGAGTCGCGGGCGAACCGGCTGCTGGGCCGCAAACCGGGCGGAACCTCCGGTCCCGCGACCTGATCGGACCCTCACCGCGGCGCTCATGATCGTCACGGGCCGCCCCGGACGCCGTAACGGCGCGCGTCCAGGCACACTGGAACCATGACGACCGCGCAATCGCCCCGGCCCGTTCCCAAGCGCTCACGCGCCCGCACCCTCATTCCCCTCGCCGTAGCCGTCTGGCTGGTGCTGGAGATCTGGCTGCTGACCGTGGTGGCCGAGACCGCCGGCGGCTTCGCCGTCCTGCTGCTCCTGGTGGGCGGGGCCGTGCTCGGCGCCGTGGTGATGAAGAGCGCGGGGCGCCGCGCGTTCCAGAACCTGACCGCGACCGTTCAGCGGCAGCAGAACCCCGGCGCCGCCCCGCCCGAGGCGCCCACGGGTTCCACGGGCAACGGCTTCCTCATGCTCGGCGGTCTGCTGATCATGATCCCGGGGCTGATCACCGACGTACTGGGCCTGCTGTTGCTCGTGCCACCGGTGAGAACCGCGCTCGGCCGGTACGCGGAGCGGTCGCTGGAGCGCCGGATGCGCGCGGCGGGTCCCGGCACCCTCGGTGACGCGTTCCAGCAGGCCAGGATGGGTCGGCCGGACGGAAAGGTGGTCCAGGGAGAGGTCATCAAGGAGGACGAGGGCCCGTCCGCGCGACGCCCCGACGACGAGGGCCCCCGTCCGCCGCTGACCCCCTGACCGTACGCCCCCTCGCGCACAACGCCGCGGGGGCGCGGCCCGCGGGGGCGGGGGGGGGGGGCCCGCCGGCGCCGCGGGGGGGCGCCGGGGCAGGCGCGGGGGGGGCCGGGGGAGCCGCGCCCGGGGGGCGGGGCC
>NZ_JBHZDA010000197.1:0-4178 GCF_042755665.1 Streptomyces sp. NPDC059142 | reverse complement strand
GAACCCGCAAACCGCTCCTCCGACACCCACCGCTGCACCACACCAAGCACCCGGTCCAACACCGACCGCACACCCACCGGAACATCAACTCCGGCCTCGACCAGGGCATCCAGCACCACGATCGCCGGCGCCTCGGACGGCGATTCCGCCACCTCGGACCACGGGGTCCAGTCGGCCTCGGTGTCGTCGGACGTCGCCGAGGCGACCCATTCAGTGCCGTAGAGCGCGCCCGAGCCATCGGACGTGGTGCCGAGCTGGCCGGCGGAGACCGGGCGGCTGACCATGGAGCCGACCGCCAGGACCGGGGCGCCGGTCACATCGGCGACGCGGATGTCCATGCCGCCGTCGTCGGCAGTGGCGATCCGGACACGGACGGACGCGGCGCCGACGGCGTGCAGGGAGACACGGTTCCAGGCGAACGGGATGACCGTGGTGCCGTCGTCGGATGCGGTGCTGTCGTTGAGGATCGCGATGTGCATGGACGCGTCCAGCAGCGCCGGGTGCAGACCGAACCTACCCGCCTCACCGGCCGCCTCCTCCGGAAGCGCCACCTCGGCGAAAAGCTCCTCACCACGACGCCACGCAGCACGCAACCCCTGGAACACCGGACCGTAACCGTAACCACGGCTCTCGAAGACGCCGTACGCGTCCTCCACCGGCACCACCTCAGCACCTGCCGGAGGCCACTCCACCAACTCGAACCCGGCCGCGACAGCCGCCTCGGCCAGGAAGCCCGTGGCGTGCGTGGTCCAGTCCTGCTCGGTGCCTTCCGGTCGGGAGTAGACGGCGACGGTACGGCGCTCGGCCGCGTACGGTCCGACGATCACGCGGACCTGGACTCCGCCTCGCTCGGGCAGGACCAGCGGTCCGGCGAGGGTGAGTTCGTCCAGGGTGGCGCAGTTCACCGACTCGCCCGCCGCGAGGGCCAGTTCGACGAGTACGGCGCCGGGGAGCAGTACGCGGCCGAGGACCACATGGTCGGCGAGCCACGGCTGCGCCTCCACCGACAACCTGCCCGTCAGCACCACACCACCCGAATCCGGCAGCGACACCACCGCACCCAGCAGCGGATGGTCCGCCGCATCGAGTCCGGCGCTGCCCGCGGCGGCGGGGGCTCCGTCGGTCGCGGTCAGCCAGTACCGCTGGCGCTGGAAGGCGTACGTCGGCAGGTCGACGGCGCGTGCGCCCGTACCGGCGAAGAAGCCGGCCCAGTCGACCGACGTTCCCGCGACATGGAGTTGGGCGACGGCGGTGAGCAGGGCGTCGCTCTCGTCGCGTCCCTTACGGGCGGTCGGTACGAGCAGTACGCCGGTGCCGCCGTCTCCGCTTCCGTTCCCGTTGTCGTCCCCGTTTCCGTTGTCGTCCCCGTCGAGGCAGGTCCGGGCCATTCCGGTCAGGACCGCCTCGGGGCCGATCTCGACGCAGCGGTCCACGCCCGCGGTGCGCAGTGCGCGGATACCGTCGGCGAAGCGGACGGCCTCACGTACGTGAGTCACCCAGTACTCGGCGGTGGTCAGTTCACCGGCCTCCGCGATCCGGCCGGACACATTGGAGACCACGGGCAGCCGGGGCTCCCCGTACGACAGCCGCTCCGCCACCTCACGGAACTCAGCCAGCATCGGCTCCATCAACGGCGAGTGGAAGGCGTGCGAAACCCGCAGCCTGCTCACCCGACGACCCTGCTCACGGAAGACCCCGGCGATCGCCTCGACTTCGCTCTCCACACCGGAAATGACCACGGAGGAAGGTCCGTTGACCGCGGCGACCGACACGTCCTCGACGGTCTCCAGATGCGGCAGCACCTCCGACTCGGACGCCTCGACGGCCACCATCGCGCCACCCTCCGGCAGCGCCTGCATCAACCGACCCCGCGCCGCCACCAGCGCACACGCGTCAGCCAGCGAGAACACCCCGGCAACATGAGCCGCAGCGACCTCACCGATCGAATGCCCGGCCACGAGATCGGGGGTGATCCCCCAGGCGGCGAGGAGTCGGTGGAGGGCCACCTCGACGGCGAACAGCCCGGCCTGGGCGTACGCGGTGCCGTTGAGGACCGACTCGTCCTCACCCCACACCACCTCACGCAGCGGACGCTCAAGATGCTCGTCCAGACCCGCGCACACCCCGTCGAACGCCTCGGCGAAGACCGGGAAGGTGTCGTACAGCCCACGGCCCATGCCGAGCCGCTGCGAGCCCTGACCGGAGAAGAGGAAGGCGGTGGTCCCGACGGAGCGGGCGGTGCCGGTCACCACACCACCGGTGTTCTCACCGGCGGCGAGGGCCCGGAGGCCGGCGAGCAGTTCGTCGCGGTCCGCGCCGACCACGGTCGCGCGGGATTCGAGTGCGGTACGGGCGGTGGCCAGCGCGTACGCCGTGTCCAGCGGACGCTCGTCGGGCCGGGCCGCCAGATGTTCCACGAGCCGGGCGGCCTGGGCGCGCAGGGCTTCGGCAGTGGCTCCGCTCACCGTCCACGGCAGGACGGCGGGGGCACGGTCGCCACCCGGGGCGGTGGACTCGTGGGCAGCAGGCTCATGGGTGGACGGCTCGTCGGTCGACGGCGCCTCCGTGGCCGGGGCGGGGCCCTGTTCCAGGACGACGTGGGCGTTGGTACCGCTGAGGCCGAATGCCGAGACGCTCGCGCGGCGCGGGTGGCCGGTGACCGGCCAGGGCCGGTCCTCGGTGACGAGTTCGGCACTGCCCTCGGTCCAGTCGACGTGCGGCGACGGGCGGTCGACGTGCAGCGTGCGCGGCACCGTGCCGTGCTCCATCGCCAGGACCATCTTGATGACACCGGCGACACCGGCGGCGGCCTGGGCGTGCCCGATGTTCGACTTGATCGAGCCGAGCAGCAGCGGCCGGTCCTCGGGCCGGTCCTGACCGTACGTGGCCAGCAGCGCCTGCGCCTCGATCGGGTCGCCCAGGGTGGTGCCGGTGCCGTGCGCCTCCACGACGTCGACCTGCGACGCGGCGAGCCCGGCGCCCTGGAGCGCCTGGCGGATCACCCGCTGCTGAGAAGGACCGTTGGGGGCCGTGAAGCCGTTGGAGGCACCGTCCTGGTTGACGGCCGTGCCCTTGACGACGGCGAGCACCTGGTGCCCGTTGCGTACGGCGTCCGACAGCCGCTCGACCAGCAGCACACCGACGCCCTCGGACCAGCCGACACCGTCGGCCGCGCCCGCGAACGCCTTGCAGCGGCCGTCGACGGAGAGGCCCCGCTGACGGCTGAACTCGACGAACATGCCGGGCGTCGACATGACGGTCGCACCACCGGCCACGGCGAGCGTGCACTCGCCGGACCGCAGGGCCTGCACGGCGAGGTGGAGGGCGACGAGGGAGGAGGAGCAGGCCGTGTCCACGGTGACGGCCGGGCCCTCCCAGCCGTAGGTGTACGACAGCCGGCCGGACACCACGCTGCCGCCGGCGGTGCCGGAGGGCGAGACGTTCAGCGCGTAGTCGTGGTACATCACACCGGCGAAGACGCCGGTCCGGCTGCCCCTGAGGGTGGCCGGATCGATCCCCGCCCGCTCCAGGGCCTCCCAGGAGGTCTCCAGCAGCATGCGCTGCTGCGGGTCCATGTACATGGCCTCGCGGGGCGAGATACCGAAGAACCCGGGGTCGAACTCGGCCGCGTCGTGCAGGAAGCTGCCCCGGCGCGTGTAGCTCTTGCCCTCCTTGCCGGGTTCCGGGTCGTAGAGGCCCTCGATGTCCCAGCCCCGGTCGCCCGGCAGGTCGGAGACGGTGTCGCCGCCGTCCATCAGCAGCCCCCACAGCTCCTCGGGGGTGGTCACTCCGCCCGGGTAACGGCAGGCCATGGAGACGATGGCGATGGGCTCGTCGTCGGCCCGGTGCCCGGCCCCGGTACGGACCGGGTCGGCCACCTGCGTGGTCCCGCCGCCGAGTCGCGAGGTGATGTGGTCGGTGACGGCGAGGGCGTTGGGGTGGTCGAAGACCAAGGTGGCCGGGAGCCGCAGCCCGGTGAGCGTGTTGAGGTGGTTACGAAGCTCCGTCGCGGCCAGCGAGTCGAACCCCAGCTCCTGGAAAGCCCGTTCAGCACCAATGGCTTCGGCCGAACCGTGCCCGAGCACCGCGGCCACCTGCGAACGCACCAGATGCAACACCTCACGATGCCGCTCGGACACCGGAAGTGCAGCAAGACGCAGCGCCGGCGAACCCGAAGA
>NZ_JBHZDA010000196.1:0-4234 GCF_042755665.1 Streptomyces sp. NPDC059142 | reverse complement strand
GTGTGGTGGTTTTTTTTTTTTTATTTAGCCCCGGGGGGGGGGGCGCGGGCCGTCCCCCGGGCGCGCGGCGGGCCCCCCCCCCCCCCCCCCCCGGGCCCGTCGTCCGGTCGTTCCCGACCTCGTCCCGGTCAGCCCCGTACGGGCGAGTCCAGGTCGTTGTTCTCCGCGCTGGGCGCCGAGTCGTCCGGCGCCGCGGCCGCCTCCGGCTCCCCGAGACGCTGCTCGACGCCCACGTTCCGCGCCAGGGACTTCGCGGACAGCACCTGGGTGGCCGCCTCGAACTGCTCCATCGACGTCGGCTCGTCGGGGCCCAGCAGATACCGCTTCAGCTCCCGGCGCTCGGCCGCCAGCCGGTCGGCCGCCGGGTCGGCGACCGCGGCGAGCAGATCGTCCAGCTCCCGCGCGCTGTTGGAGAGGATCACGGCGGCCCGTACGGCGGTGTTCTGCCGCTTGAACTCCTCCGGGCCCAGCTCCGCCGAGTCCGTGACCGCGTACGGCTTGCCGCTCGCGATGAAGTCGGAGACCACGCTGGAGATGTCGGAGACCATGGCGTCCGACTCGTTGAAGCAGTCGTAGAGCGCGGGCTCCGAGCCGTTGATGACCCGGTGCTCCCACCAGCCGGACGAACGCCAGTAGGCGCCGTTCCACTCGCGCCGCAGCCGGGTCAGCTCCTCCTGCCTGGCCGGGTCGGCCTGGGAGTCGCGCGACTGCTCCGCCTCGTCACGTCCCGTGTCAGCGGCGCCCATCAGCTCGCCGAGGCGCGCGGAGATCCGGGCCAGCTCCGCCTTGGCGGCGGTACGGTCCGCGCTCAGCTCGGCGCTCTCCTTCGCCCAGCGGGGGTCGGTGGCCCGCTCGGCCCCGGCCTTCTCCACCAGCGCGATGATCCGCTCGTGCACGGCCTTCGCCTTGGCGCTGCGGGTCCCGGTGAAGGGGTGCGGCTTGTAGAGCACCCGGACCGGGCTGTCGGCCTTCAGGAGCCGCTTGACGATGTTCTCGCCGGCCAGCAGCAGCGAGGTGTTGCCGGGGTTGTCGTCCCAGCCCTCCCACGTCGGCGCGTACAGCACCGTCGGGACGGGGTGGCGCTGCGCGCCGCTGTACGGCTCGATCGGGGCGAGCTGCGGACGGCCCACCTCCACGATGTCCTCGTCGCGCACCCCGACGTCGGCCAGCGCGTACCGGTCGCGCCCGGCCCGGCCCGCCGTCCACACCTCGTCGTACGCCTTGCTGTACGGGTTGACGCTGGCCAGCTTGTCGCTGTCGCCGTGGCCGATGAAGACGTGCTTCATGGTGGGCACGCGCAGCATGTGGATGTTCTTGCCGACGTTGGCCGCGTACAGCGCGACCCGGACGGTCGACAGGTCCAGGTTCATCAGGTGCACCCCGCCGGGGACGCAGAGCACCGGCACGTCCGTCGTCCCGAGCTGCTGGGCGATGGCCCGCTCCCGCAGCACGATCAGCGGCCGGCCCTCCAGCCGGTCCATGGTGTCCAGCCACATGTTGACCTGGTACGCGGACTCCTTGGAGCCGGAGAAGTAGAGCATCACGGTCGGCTTGTACTCGCCCAGCCAGCCGTCCACCGCCGCGAGCACCTTCTCGGCGTTGGGCACCAGCCGGCTCGGCCGCAGGTACGGCAGCAGCGCGGCGATGTAGCCGACGGCGAGGAGCAGGCTGAGGCCGAGGCCGGTGAAGCCGTAGATGTTGTCGCGGGTCTGGAGCGTGATGATCACGCCCACCATGGCGAAGACGTCGAGGTGGAGCATCTTCTCCGCGGAGCGGTTGAGCAGCCCGCGCGGCGGCGCGTCCGGGATCCGGATGGCGGCGGCCAGGTCGATGTTGCGGGTGACCACGGGCAGCCTGCGGCGCAGCCGGAGCAGGGTGACGATCGCGCCGTGCGGCGCCTGGAGCGCGTAGAACAGCAGCACCATGACGACGGTCACGTAGAAGATCCGGTCCTCACCGAGGCCGGACCTGGCGACCAGCAGCACCAGCAGCATCTGCCGGATCAGGAAGCGGATCGAGAGACCGGCGCGCACCTTGGCGAGCCGGTTCACCAGGTAGCTGCCGCGCTGGTGCAGATAGGTGTCCGCCAGATAGGACACGGCTGCGGCCGCCGCGAAGAGCCAGAGGTTGGGGAGTATCGCGGCGAGCATGACGCACGGGAAGCTGATACCCAGAAGAAGTGCGGCTGCCAGCTCTGATCCGCTGCCCACGCGGGCCAGGCGGATAGCTGTCGAAATCACGGAAAACCTGCTCCAGACCGTGCCGGCTGTTGACCTTGCAAGGGAAGCGTGAGGGCGCGACGCGCGACCCTCACGAACTCGGGCCTCCGCGGTTCGCGCGGAGGCGACCCACAGAGGCCCTGTCAAAGATTGTCAAGAAGTATTACACATCTCCCTGACGGTCCAGTACGGCCGCGAGGGCCTGCTCGAAGTCGGACGACTCCGAGGCGGAGCGCGTCGGGTCCTGCTGGCGCACGTCGATCACATGGCCGGTCAGCTCGGAGAGCAGCACGTCCAGGGAGGTCTTCGCGACCGCCTCGGAGGAGAGCAGCGAGCCCTCCGGCTCCTGGCCGAACGCCTTGGTGCGCATGGGGGTGGCGGTGCGCTCGGGGTTCACGCAGTTGACCCGGATCCCCTCGCCCGCCCACTCGTCGGAGAGCGCCTGGGTCAGATTGACCATGGCGGCCTTCGTGGACGAGTAGAGGCTGTACTCGGCGCGGCCCCGGGTGTAGCTGCTGGAGGTGTAGAGCATGAGCTGGCCCTTGGTCTCCACCAGGTACTTGTACGAGGCGCGCGCGATCTGCACCGGCGCCAGGTAGTTGACGTTCAGCGCCTCCTGGATCGTGGTGTTGTCCGTCTCGGCCAGCTTGCCGATGCGCAGCACGCCCGCGGTGTTGATCACGTAGTCGATCCGGCCGGTCTCGCCGTAGGCGCGGGAGAGCGCGTCGTCCACGTGCTCCGGGTTCTCCACGTGCGTCCCGGTGGTGGAGCGGCCCAGGGCGTAGACCTTGGCGCCGTAGCCCTCGGCGAGCTGGGCGATGTCGGCGCCGATGCCGTACGAGCCGCCGAAGACGACCAGCGTCTTGCCGGTGAGCAGCTCGCGGTAGGACTCCTCGGACGGCTGCTCGGGCGCGCTCGCCGAGGCGAGCTGGAAGAGCTTGTCCGCGATGAAGACGTCGACCGGCTGGGTGACCTTCATGTTGTACTCGTCGCCCGCCACGACGTAGATCGGCACGTCCGGCAGGTACTTGAGCACGACGGAACAGTCGTCGGTGGCCTGGAAGTTGGGATCGTCCGCCGCGACCTCGTACGCCTTGCGCACGGTGGAGAGCTTGAACGCCTGCGGGGTCTGGCCGCGGCGCAGCCGGGAGCGGTCCGGGACGTCGGTGATGAACTCGCCGTCGCCGCCGTGCGTACGGGTCACGATGATCGTGTCGGCGGACGGGATGGCCACGTCCACCGCCTGGTAGCGCTCCAGCGCGTCCACGCAGTCCTTGATCACGCGCTGCGAGAGCAGCGGCCGCACCGCGTCGTGGAACAGCACGTTGCGGTCCTCGCCCGGCGCCAGGCCCTCGCTCAGCGCGGCGATGGCGCGCTCGGTGGTCTCGTTGCGCGTCGTGCCGCCCTCGATGACCCGGGAGACCTTGGTCAGTCCGGCCTTCGCGACGATCTTCTCCACGTCGGGCACGTAGCCGGGGGCCATGAGCACGATCACGTCGTCGATCGAGTCGCTCTGCTCGAAGATCCACAGGGTGTGCTCGATGACCGCCTTACCGGCGATCTTCAGCAACTGCTTCGGGATCGACAGGCCCACACGCTGACCGGTACCGCCCGCCAGGACGACAGCGGTGGTGCGGGGCTTCGCGGGCGGCGCGGAAGTTGCAGACACAGACAGACCTACCTTGCGGGCTCAGAGGATGTAGCGATGGTCCCACCCGTGGCAATCGTCGTGCAAGGTGGACCACAGCCGGACGCCACCGGCCCGCAACCCCTGATTCACCTGGGGAAACCGGTGCGTCCGTGGTGCGTGGCCGGGAGGTGTACGTGAAGGAGACCACAAAAGATTCACGTCGGAGCGCGGGGGGTCACAGATGAGAGGTCCACGGGGGAGCGGGGGGGCCGGCCCCCGACGGCGCCCCCGGCCCCCCCCGGGGGGGAGTGGGGGTTTTTAGGGGGGAACCCACGCGGCCCGCGCCCCCCCGGGGGCGCCGGGGGGGGCGGCCCGCCCCCCCGCC
>NZ_JBHZDA010000195.1:0-4338 GCF_042755665.1 Streptomyces sp. NPDC059142 | reverse complement strand
GCCCTCACTGGGGCACCGGGGGGGCCCGGGGGGAATGGGGGGCGGGGCGGGGGGTTGGCCGACCCCGGCGGGCCCCGGGGCGTACCGGAAGGGCAGGTTCAGCCCTTGCGGACCTTGATCTCCTCGGTGAGCTGGGGGACGACCTCGAAGAGGTCGCCGACCACTCCGTAGTCCACCAGGTCGAAGATCGGCGCCTCGGCGTCCTTGTTGACGGCCACGATGGTCTTGGACGTCTGCATGCCGGCCCGGTGCTGGATCGCGCCGGAGATGCCGGAGGCGATGTAGAGCTGGGGCGAGACCGACTTGCCGGTCTGGCCGACCTGGTTGGAGTGCGGGTACCAGCCCGCGTCCACGGCGGCGCGCGAGGCGCCGACGGCCGCGCCGAGCGAGTCGGCGAGCGCCTCGATGACCGCGAAGTTCTCCGCGCCGTTGACACCCCGGCCGCCGGAGACCACGATCGCGGCCTCGGTCAGCTCGGGACGGCCCGTGGACTCGCGCGGGGTACGGGAGACGACCTTCGTACCGGTGGCGGTGGCGCCGAAGCTCACGGCGAGCGGTTCGACGGTGCCCGCGGCGGGTGCGGCCTCGACCGGGGCCGAGTTGGGCTTCACGGTGATGACCGGGGTGCCCTTGGAGACCCGGGACCTGGTGGAGTACGCGGCGGCGAACACCGACTGCGTGGCGACCGGTCCCTCGCCGCCGGCCTCCAGGTCGACGGCGTCGGTGATGATGCCGGAGCCGATCCGGACGGCGAGGCGGGCGGCGATCTCCTTGGCCTCGGCGGAGGACGGGAAGAGCACGGCGGCCGGCGAGACGGCGTCGTACGCGGCCTGTACCGCGTCGACCTTGGGGACGACGAGGTAGTCGGCGAACTCGGGGGCGTCGGCGGTCAGCACCTTCACCGCGCCGTGCTCGGCGAGCGCGGGCGCGGTGGCCTCGGCACCGGCGCCGAGCGCGACGGCGACGGGCTCGCCGATCCGGCGGGCGAGGGTCAGCAGCTCCAGGGTGGGCTTGCGGACGGCGCCGTCCACGTGGTCGACATAGACGAGAACTTCAGCCATGGGATTGCACTCCTGCGGATGCGAGGTGTCGTGAGGATCTGGTGCCCGCGGGGCACCGAAGGCGGTGGCGGGCGGGGCTCAGATGAACTTCTGCTCCGCGAGGTAGGCCGCGAGCTGCTTGCCGCCCTCGCCCTCGTCCTTGACGATCGTGCCCGCCGTGCGGGCCGGGCGCTCGTCCGCCGAGTCGACCGCGGTCCAGGCGCCTTCGAGCCCGACCTCGTCGGCGTCGATCTCCAGATCCTCCAGGTCCCAGGAGGTGACCGGCTTCTTCTTGGCGGCCATGATGCCCTTGAAGGAGGGGTAACGCGCCTCGCCCGACTGGTCCGTCACCGAGACGACGGCCGGCAGGGACGCCTCCAGCAGCTCGCTCGCGGTGTCGCCGTCGCGGCGGCCCTTGACCGTGCCGCCCTCGACCGAGACCTCGGAGAGCAGGGTGACCTGCGGGACGCCGAGCCGCTCGGCGAGGAGCGCGGGCAGCACGCCCATCGTGCCGTCGGTGGAGGCCATGCCGCAGACGACCAGGTCGTAACCGGCCTTCTCGACGGCCTTGGCGAGCACCAGGGAGGTGCCGAGCGCGTCGGTGCCGTGCAGGTCGTCGTCCTCGACGTGGACGGCCTTGTCGGCGCCCATGGAGAGCGCCTTGCGCAGCGCGTCCTTGGCGTCCTCGGGACCGACGGTCAGTACGGTGATCTCCGCGTCGCCGTCCCCGTCGTACTCCCCGGCGATCTGGAGGGCCTGCTCGACCGCGTACTCGTCCAGCTCCGACAGCAGACCGTCCACGTCGTCCCGGTCGACGGTCAGGTCATCGGCGAAGTGCCGGTCGCCGGTGGCGTCGGGCACGTACTTCACACAGACAACGATCCTCAGGCTCACGCCGGCTCTCCTACCGCATCGTCATTTCTGGCTGCCTTGTTGCACGCAGCATAGGCGCCCTGCCGGGCTGTTTCCGGTCGGGAGGACCGGAGCCCCGTAGTTAATATTACTCGCCAGTACAACCAGAGCCTGCCCGCTGAGCAAGCGCTTGGAACTGTGACGTTTCCAACGTACGGCAGGGGGCGTGCCAGGGAACTCTCAGTCGCGCAGCGCGTTGAAGCGACCCTGGTGGTAGAGGAGCGGTCGGCCCGCGCCCGAGGGGTCGCCGACGACTGCCTGGGCCACGATCAGCCGGTGGTCGGCGGCGGGGACCCGGGCGACGACCCGGCACACCAGCCAGGCCAGTACGCCGTCGAGCAGCGGCACGCCCTCGGGGCCGGTCCGCCAGGCGGTGGGGGGAGCGAAGCGGTCGGCGCCGCTGCGCGCGAACGTCGCGGCCAGCTCGGCCTGGTGCTCCCCGAGTATGTGGACGCCGACATGCTCGGCCTCGGCGACGACCGGCCAGCTCGACGAGGAGACACCGACGCCGAAGGAGACCAACGGTGGCTCGGCGGCGACGGAGTTGAGCGAGGTGGCGGTGAATCCGACGGGGCGTTCGCCGGACGCGGTGATGACCGCGACGCCCGCGGCGTGCTGCCGGAAGACGGAGCGGAGCAGGTCGGGAGAGGCGGTCCGGTGCGTGCCGAGGTCGGGGGTGGCCGTCATGGCGAGGTCCTTCTGCGAGGGGTGACGAACGGGTCCGTGGCTGCTCAGAGAGCCGGACAGCGCGCGCTCGCGTTGCGGGCCAGGTCGACGTGGGCCCGCCCGTGGAGAAGGAGTTCCTGGGGCACTTCGTCAGGGTGACGACGGGCGGTACGCACCGTCAAGGGCACGGGTCACCGCACCGCGAGCCGCGCCGGGTCATACGGCGGCGCCCAGCGCGGCGATCACGTCGACCTTGCGGGGCTGCCCGGCGGCCCTGCGGACAACCCGGCCGCCGGCGTCCAGGACGAGCACGGTCGGGGTGGTGACGATGCCCAGCTCCCGTACGAGCGCGAGCCGTTCCTCGGCGTCCACCTCCACGTGCGCGACCCCGTCGACCATCTCCGCCACCTCGGCGAGCGTGCGCCGGGTGGCCCGGCAGGGCTGGCAGAACGCGCTGGAGAACTGGACGAGCGTGGCCCGCTCCCCCAGCCCGGCCCCCAACTCGGCCGCGCCGAGCCGCCGGTCGCCCTGGCCCGGCGGCCCGGACCGCCGCTCGCCTTCGCCCGCCCGCATCCGGCCCTCCCTGTCGTCCGTCCGCACCTTCGGCCTCCTGTCACGGTGGTGACGGCGCGCCCGGTCGGCCGCCGTCCCGCCTCACCGCCGAAATCAGCGTCCGCGCGGCGGTGAAATATTCCGCGGGCGGGGCCCGTTCCGGGGCGCGCTCGCGCGTTCTCCCTGGCCGGACCGGCAACCGGGCGTTTACGGTGGGGTGACGGGCGACGTGACGAGAATCTCGCCCCACGCGAACACCAGGACTGGCCACCGGGCGTTTGATACGGCAACATCGGCGCAATGCCGAAAACCTACGGCTGCGTAACTTCCGCCGGGAGAACCCTCCCCGGAACAGAAGGGTCCTCTCCAGATGGCAGAGCTCGTCTATCGGCCGGTCATCGGCGCCGCCCGCACGATGTTCAAGGCGCTGGACCTGAAGATCGACACGCAGGGCTCCGAGCACATCCCGCGCACCGGTGGCGCCGTGCTCGTGAGCAACCACATCAGCTATCTGGACTTCATCTTCACGGGCCTCGCGGCGCTCCCCCAGAAGCGGCTGGTGCGCTTCATGGCCAAGGACGCGGTGTTCAAGCACAAGGTCTCGGGCCCGCTGATGCGCGGGATGAAGCACATCCCGGTGGACCGCAAGCAGGGTGAGCAGGCGTACGCGCACGCCCTCGACTCGCTGCGCGCCGGTGAGATCATCGGGATCTTCCCCGAGGCGACGATCTCCCAGTCCTTCACGCTCAAGAGCTTCAAGTCGGGTGCGGCCCGGCTGGCGCAGGAGGCGGGCGTACCGCTGATCCCGATGGCGCTGTGGGGCACGCAGCGGGTGTGGACCAAGGGCCGGCCGCGCAACTTCAAGCGCAGCCACATCCCGGTGACGATCCGGGTCGGCGAGCAGATCGAGGCGGCGCCGGACCAGTACGCGGGCGCGATCACACGGCGGCTGCGCGATCGGGTGCAGGAGCTGCTGGAGGCGGCGCAGCGGGCCTATCCCGTACGCCCCAAGGACGCGAGCGACACCTGGTGGGTGCCGGCGCATCTGGGCGGTACGGCGCCCACCCCGGCCGAGGCGCGCGCGGCCGAGCTGAGCTGAGCCGAGCGGTAGCGAGGAAACGTCTCTGCTGATCGCCCGGGGCCGGGGTGGGGGGGGGCGGCTGGGGGG
>NZ_JBHZDA010000194.1:0-4347 GCF_042755665.1 Streptomyces sp. NPDC059142 | reverse complement strand
GTCGTCGAGGGGGCGCCCCCACCCCACACCACCCCGGCGTCAATAACCCGCGCCCCCGCGGCGCCCCCCCCCCCACGGGGGGGCCGCGGCCAAGGCCGCGGCGGCGCTCGCCGGACGGGAGTACGCGCTCCCCGACGACGTGCAGTCGCTGGCGTCGGCGGTGCTGGCGCACCGGCTGCTGCCCACGACCCAGGCCCAGTTGAACCGGCGTACGGCGGAGCAGGTCGTCCAGGACATCCTCCAGCGGACCCCGGTGCCCACGGCGGACGGCGGGCGGACCACCGCGGGCCGCCCGGTGGTCGGCGGGCCCGCCGGGCCCGGTGGCACGCTCTTCGGCCAGCAGTCCGGCGTCCGGCGGCTGTGATGGCGTCCGGGGGGCCGGCCGCCGGGGACGGCGAGGAGAAGGGCGGGGCGCGGGCCGCCCTGTCCGGGCTGACCACCCGCGGCCGGTCGTTCCTCGCGGCCGGGATCGCCGCCGCTGTCTGCGCCTACGTGCTCGGCCAGTCGGATCTGCTGCGGGTGGGGCTGCTGCTCGCCGTGCTGCCGCTGATCTGCGTGGCGGTCCTGTACCGCACGCGCTACCGGGTGGCGGGCAGCCGACGGCTGGCGCCTTCGCGGGTCCCCGCGGGGTCCGAGGCGCGGGTGCATCTGCGGATGGACAACGTCACCCGGCTGCCCACGGGGCTGCTGATGCTCCAGGACCATGTGCCGTACGTGCTGGGGCCGCGCCCCCGGTTCGTGCTGGACCGGGTGGAGCCGGGGGGCCGCCGTGAGGTGTCCTACCGGGTCCGCTCCGATCTGCGCGGACGGTATCCGCTCGGGCCGCTCCAGCTCCGGCTGAGCGATCCGTTCGGGATGTGCGAGCTGACCCGTTCGTTCAGCGCGTTCGACATGCTCACGGTCATCCCGCGCACCGAACCGCTGCCGCCGGTGCGGCTCGCGGGCGAGGCGGCGGGCCACGGCGACGGGCGCCAGCGCTCGCTGGCGCTCGCCGGTGACGACGACGTGATCCCGCGCGGGTACCGGCACGGCGACGATCTGCGCCGGGTCCACTGGCGCTCCACGGCCCGTTACGGCGAGCTGATGGTGCGCCGCGAGGAGCAGCCGCAGCGGGCGCGCTGCACGGTCCTGCTGGACACCCGGCGGGCCGCCTACCAGGGTTCGGGTCCCGACTCGGCCTTCGAGTGGGCGGTGTCCGGGGCTGCCTCGGCGCTGGTGCACATGCTGGAACGGGGCTTCGCGGTACGGCTGCTGACGGACACCGGCGGTTCGGTGCCGGGCGAGGGCGCCGAGGGCTTCGCGGGCGCCACCCAGGACTCCGCGGACTCGGCGGGGCTGATGATGGACACCCTCGCGGTCGTCGACCACTCCGACGGGGCGGGCCTCAGCCCCGCGTACGACGTGCTGCGCGGCTCCACCGAGGGGCTGCTGGTGGCGTTCTTCGGCGATCTGGACGAGGAGCAGACGGCGGTGGCGGCCCGGATGCGGCAGCGCAGCGGTGCGGCGGTCGCCTTCGTCCTCGACTCGTCCGGCTGGGCGCAGGGCCCGAGGGAGGGCGCCGAGGTCGCGACGCGGCTGCGGCAACTGCGGGAGACGGGGTGGACGGCCCTGGCCGTGCCCTCCGGGGCGGCGCTGCCCGACCTGTGGCGGCAGGCCGGCCGCCAGCACGCGGAATCGGCCGTCGCGGGCGGTTCGACAGGCTTCTCCGGAGGATGGTCATGAGCGGTCACGGAAGGCTGGCGCTGTGTGCCTTCGCCGCCACGCTGATGGCGGCGGGGGCGCTGACGCCGCTGGTCGAGTCGTCCACCTGGCTGGTGCAGTGCGCGTTCATGGTGGGCGTCGTGAGCGGGGTGGGGGCGCTGGCCCGGCGGGTTCCGCTGGCGCGGGCGCTGACCGTCGTGCTCCAGACGGTCACCGTCATGCTGCTGCTCACCCTGGTGTTCGCCAAGGAGCAGTCCCTGTTCGGCTTCGTGCCGACGCCCGAAGCGGTGCGGGAGTTCGGCCGGCTGCTGACCTCGGGCGGCGACGACGTCGGGCGGTACGCGATACCGGCCCCGGCGACCGAGGGCATCCGGCTGATGCTGATCGGCGGCGTGCTGGTGATCGGGCTGGCGGTGGACGCGATCGCGGTGACCTTCCGCAGCGCCGCCCCGGCCGGACTGCCGCTGCTCGCGCTGTACTCGGTCGCGGCGGGGCTCTCCGGCGGGGCCGGGGGGTGGCTGTGGTTCCTGCTGGCCGCCACCGGCTATCTGCTGCTCCTGCTGGCCGAGGGCCGGGACCGGCTCTCCCAGTGGGGCCGGGTCTTCGGGGGCGCGCCGCGCCCCGCGGGCCGGTTCTCGTCGGTCTTCGACCCGAACGGTCGGGCCCCGGTGCGTACGGGCCGCAGGATCGGTGTGGTGGCGCTGGGCGTCGCGCTCGCGGTCCCGGCGGCCCTGCCCGCGCTGGACGGCGGGCTGCTGGCCGGCGCGGGCGCCGGGAACGGCTCGGGGGTGGGCGGTGGGGGCACGATCTCCGCGGTCAACCCGCTGGTGTCGCTCCAGGACAATCTGAACCAGCCGGAGGACCGCGAGGCGCTGCGCTACCGGACCAACGCGAAGGAGACGCAGGACCTGTATCTGCGGATCATGGCGCTGGACAAGTTCGACGGCACGTCCTGGCGGTTCTCGCAGCGGAACGTGGAGGACGTACCGGGCACGCTGCCCTCGGCCCCCGGGCTGCGGGGCGAGGTCGAGACCACGGAGATCAGGACCACGATCTCGGCCGCCGGCTGGTACCGGCAGAACTATCTGCCGATGCCCTACCCCGCCTCCAAGGTGAAGATCGACGGGCGCTGGCGCTTCGAGCCCACGGGCCGGACGCTGGTGGGCGACCGGGGCCAGTCGACGCGGGGCGCGCGCTACGAGGTCACCAGCCTCCGGGTGACGCCCACCAGGGAGCAGCTCGCCTCGGCGCCCGCGGCCCCGTCGGCGCTGCGCCGTGAGTACACCCAGGTGCCCTCCGTGCTGCCGGAGATCGTCAGGTCGACGGCGCGGGAGATCACCGCGGGGGCGGCGAACGACTACGAGAGGGCCGTCAAGCTCCAGGACTGGTTCGCGCTGGAGGGCGGCTTCACGTACAACACGGCCGTCGACTCGGGCACCGGCGTCACGGCGATCACCCGCTTCCTGCGGAACAAGGAAGGTTTCTGCGTCCACTTCTCGTTCGCGATGGCGGCGATGGCCCGCACGCTGGGCATCCCGGCGCGGGTCGCGGTGGGCTTCACCCCGGGCACCCCGCAGTCGGACGGCTCGATGTCGGTCGGCCTGCGGGACGCGCACGCCTGGCCCGAGCTGTACTTCGAGGGGGTCGGCTGGACCCGCTTCGAGCCGACGCCGAGCCGGGGCAGCACGCCCGACTACACCCTCCCGGAGGCCCCGACCGACACCCCGAGCGACACGGCCAGTGAGGGCACGGACACCTCGGCCGAGCCGTCCACGGCGCCGTCGGCCTCGGAGAGCTGCCCGGCGCAGGCCCAGCGGCTGGGCGAGTGCGATCCGGCGGCGGCCGCGGGCGCGCAGCCGCCGACCGACCGGGGTACCCCGGTGGGGACCGTGCTCGCCGTGGTGGCGGGGATACTCGCGGTCCTGCTGCTGCCGCTGCTGCCCCTGCTGTGGCGGACCCGGGTCAGGGCGCGGCGGTTCTCCTCCGCCGGGCGTACGCCGGAGGACGCCACGGACAGGACGCTCGCGGCCTGGCGCGAGGTCGTCGACACGGCGTGGGACCACGGCATACCACCGGACGATTCGCAGACCCCCAGGAAGACGGCGGGCCGGATCGTGCGGCTGGGCGGTCTGGACGGCGAGGCGGCCGAGGCGGTGCACCGGGTGGCCGGGGCCGTGGAACAGGTGCTGTACGCGCCGGTGCCCCGGCCCGGCGTGGGGCTCGCCGAGGACGCCCGGCTGATCCGGCAGGGGCTGAGCGCGGCGGCCGACCGGTGGAACCGGCTGCGCGCACTTCTCGCGCCTCGCTCGTCCGTTCGGGTGATCTGGTCCATGGCGGAGCGCCGGCGTGCGCTCGCCACGCGCTGGACGGACCGCCGTCTGGAGCTGACCCGCAGGATGGCGCTGGCCACGACCCGGCTGCGGCCGTCACGGCAGCGGGGCTGAGAGGCGCCGACCGGCCGCTCTGCCCCCCGTACAGCCGGACCCGTACACGACGGGACCGGGACGGGCTGACCGGGGCAGAGCGGCCGGCCAGGGCGCCCGCTGACGGCTACGGAGTAGGCCAGGACAGTACGGCTGAGGGGGGGGGGCGGTTATAGTGGCCGCCCGGGTGGTTTTAACAAAAGTAGCGTGCGCGGGTTTTTTT
>NZ_JBHZDA010000193.1:0-4550 GCF_042755665.1 Streptomyces sp. NPDC059142 | reverse complement strand
CCTGCGTTGTGGGCGGTGATGGTGTCGTTGGCGGCGGTGTGGGAGTCGTTCGGGGTGCGTCCTGCTGCGGTGGTGGGTCATTCGCAGGGTGAGATCGCGGCTGCGGTGGTGGCGGGTGCGTTGAGTGTGGAGGACGGGGCGCGGGTGGTGGCGTTGCGGAGTCGGGCGATCGCTGCCGGGCTGGCCGGTCGTGGGGGCATGGCGGCGGTGGCGGCACCCGAGAACGACGTGCGCCACCTCCTGGACGGTCTCACGGACACGGTGTCCGTCGCCGCGGTCAACGGGCCTACCGCCACCGTCGTCTCGGGCACCCCCGAAGGACTCGAAGCGCTGCGGCACCGGTGCGACCACGCCGGGGTGCGCTTCCGGCGCGTCGCCGTCGACTACGCCTCCCACTCCGGGCAGGTCGACGCCCTCACCGACCGGATCCTCGCCGACCTCGCCCCGATCCGGGCGGGCCGCGCCGAGGTGCCCTTCCTGTCCACGGTCACCGGCGAATGGCTCGGCGACGATGTCCCGGACGCCGCCTACTGGGTACGCAACCTGCGCCGGCCTGTCCGCTTCGAACAGGCCGTACGCGAGCTGGCGGCCGAAGGCTTCGACGCGTTCGTGGAATGCAGCGCCCACCCGGTCCTGACCGCCGCGATGCAGGAGACCCTCGAAACGACCAGCCACGAGGCGGCCGTGACCGGAACGCTGCGCCGTGACGACGGCGGGGCACGGCGCCTGTTCACCTCGCTCGGCGAGGCCTTCGCACGCGGCGTCCCCGTGGACTGGACCCGGACGTTCGCCGCCACCGGGGCCCGCCCCGTCGCCCTGCCCACCTACGCCTTCCAGCGCGCCCACTACTGGTGGGACCCCGCCTTCCTCCGCAGGTCCACCGCACCCCAGGACGCCTCCCGGACCGCTGACGACACCGGGTTCTGGGCGGCGGTGGAGAGCGGCGACACCGAGAGCCTGGCGCGGACCCTCGACATCGACGGCGCCTCCCTCGGCCCCGTCCTGCCGGCGCTGCGGACCTGGCGCCGGGACCGCACGGCCACGGCCGCCGTCGACTCCTGGCGCTACCACGTCCGCTGGGTGCCCCTGCCCGCGTCCCTGCCTGGCAGCCCCCTGCTGACCGGCACGTGGCTGCTGGCCGTCCCCGCCGGGTCCGCCGTCGCGGCCGAGTGCGCCGACACCGTCGCCGCCGCCGTGCGCGACCACGGCGGTAGCGTCACCACTCTCACCCTGGACGCCACTGCCACCCGGCAGGACATCGCCGGCCTGCTGCCCGCGGAACCCGTCGCGGGCGTGCTGTCCCTGCTGTCCGTCGCCGACGGCGCCGCCACCGGGGACGGCGTCCCGCGCACCGGCCTGACCACGACCCTCGCCCTGCTCCAGGCGCTCGGCGACGCCGGAACCGCCGGTGCCCTGTGGTGCCTGACCCACGACACGATCACCGCCACCGCCCAGGACGCCCTTGTCGACCGGGACGGCGCGGCGGCCCAGCACATGGTGTGGGGCCTGGGCCGGATCGCGGCGCTGGAACACCCCGAGCGGTTCGGTGGCCTGATCGACCTGCCCGCACGGCCCGACGCACGCACCGGCCGCCTCCTCGCGGCGGTCCTCACCGGCACCACCGGCGAGGACCAGGTCGCCCTGCGGCCGTCCGGCGCCCTCGTCCGCCGTCTCACCCGCGCCGCCGCCGGAGCGCGCCCGTCGTGGCGGCCCCGTGGCACCGTCCTGGTCACCGGCGGCACCGGAGGACTCGGCGGCCGGACCGCCCGTCACCTCGCCCGCTCCGGAGCCGAACACCTCCTGCTGGCCAGCCGCCGGGGCCCCGACGCGCCCGGCGCCGCCGAACTCCGCGCCGAACTGGAGGCCATCGGCGCCCGCGTCACCCTGGCCGCCTGCGACATCGGCGACCGCGACGACCTCGTGCGGCTGCTCGCGTCCGTGCCCGACGACTGCCCGCTGACGGCCGTGGTGCACACCGCAGCCGTCCTCGACGACGCCGTCATCGAGCACCTCACCCCCGACCGGATCGACCAGGTCCTGCGCGTCAAGGCCGACGGTGCCTGGCACCTGCACCGGCTGACCCGTGACACGGACCTGGACGCCTTCGTGCTGTTCTCCTCCCTGGCGGGCACACTGGGCGCCTCCGGACAGGGCAACTACGCCCCCGGAAACGCCTATCTCGACGGCCTCGCCGAACGCCGGCATGCCCTCGGTCTGCCCGCGACCTCCATCGCCTGGAGCATCTGGGACGAGCAGGGCATGGCCCACGGGGACGGCATCGAATCCACGGCCGTCCGGCACGGCCTGCCCGTGATGGCACCCGACCTCGCGGCCGCCGCCGTGACCGCGACGGCCGGCGACCACGAGCCGACCGTCATGGTCGCGGACGTGGAGTGGGACAGGTACCACGTCGCCTACACCGCGACCCGGCCCAGCCCGTTCCTCGCCGACCTGCCCGAGACCCGTCGGCTCACCGCGACGGCCGAACCGGCGCCGGCCGCCGCCCCGGGCACCGACCACCTCGCGGCCCGCATCGCGGCCCTGGGCGACCCCGCCGAACAGCGGGCGGCCCTGCTCACCCTCGTCCGCACGCAGGCCGCCCAGGTCCTCGGCCACCCGGGCCCCGACGCCGTCGAACCCACCACGGCCTACCGGGACCTGGGCTTCGACTCCGTCACCGCCGTCGAACTGCGCAACCGGCTCAACAACGTGACCGGACTGCGCCTGGCCTCCACCATCGTCTTCGACCACCCCAACGCCCGGGCGCTCGCCGCCCACCTGCGGGAGGAACTCCTCGGCGACGCCCCGCACACGGACCCGGCGCCCCTTCCCGCCCCGGCCGCCGCGGGCCAGGACGACCCGGTCGCCATCGTCGGGATGAGCTGCCGCTTCCCCGGCGATGTCCGCTCCCCCCAGGACCTGTGGCACCTCCTCCGGGAAGGGGGCGACGCCATCACCCCCTTCCCCGAGGACCGCGGCTGGGACCTCGACACCCTGGCGTCCACCGACCCCGGCCGCGCCGGCACCTCGTCCGCCCGCGAGGGCGGCTTCCTGCACGACGCGGGCGACTTCGACGCCGAGTTCTTCGGCATCTCACCCCGTGAGGCGCTGGCGATGGACCCGCAGCAGCGGCTGCTGCTGGAGACCTCCTGGGAGGCACTGGAACAGGCGGGCATCAACCCGACGACCCTGCACGGCACGCGCGCCGCCGTCTTCACCGGCACCAACGGCGGTGACTACCTCGCCGTCAGCCCCGACGTCCCCGAGGAGACCGCCGGATACGTCGCCACCGGCAACACCGGCAGCGTGCTCTCCGGACGCGTCGCCTACACCCTCGGACTCGAAGGGCCGGCCGTCACCGTCGACACGGCCTGCTCGTCCTCCCTCGTCGCCCTGCACCTGGCCGTCCGCTCGCTCCGTCAGGGCGAGTGCGACCTCGCCCTCACCGGCGGCGTCACGGTCATGTCCACCCCGGGCGTGTTCACCGAGTTCACCCGCCAGGACGGCCTGGCCCCCGACGGCCGCAGCAAGCCGTTCGGTACCGGCGCGGACGGCGCGGGCTTCGCCGAAGGCGTCGGCGTCCTCGTCGTCGAACGCCTCTCGGACGCCCGCCGCAACGGCCACCGGGTACTGGCCGTCGTACGGGGCACCGCCGTCAACCAGGACGGCGCCTCCAACGGCCTCTCCGCCCCCAGCGGTCCGGCGCAGCAGCGGGTGATCCGCGCGGCGCTGGCGGACGCGGGCCTCGGGACCTCGGACGTGGACGTGGTCGAGGCGCACGGAACGGGTACGAAGCTGGGCGACCCGATCGAGGCCGGAGCGCTGCTGGCGACATACGGTCAGGAGCGCGAGCCGCAGAGGCCGTTGTGGCTGGGCTCGGTCAAGTCGAACATCGGCCACACCCAGGCGGCGGCAGGCGTCGCGGGCGTCATCAAGACCGTCCTCGCCCTGCGCCACCGCGCCCTGCCCCCGACCCTGCACGCCGAACAGCCCTCCACACACGTCGACTGGTCCTCCGGCGCCGTGCGCCTGCTGACCGAGCCGCGCGACTGGCCGGACACCGGACGCCCGCGACGCGCCGGGGTCTCCTCGTTCGGGGTCAGCGGCACCAACGCCCACGTCATCCTCGAACAGGGCCCGGACACGGCCGTCCGGGACGACGACGGCGCCTCTGACGGCGCGCCCGCGCCCTGGACGCTGTCGGCCTCGACCGAAGCGGCGCTGCGGGAACAGGCCGGGCGGCTTCTGCCGCTGGCCGCCGGCGCCACCCCGGCCGACGACATCGGGCACGCCCTGGCCACCACCCGCGCCGTGCTCGGCCACCGGGCCGTCGTGCTCGGCACGGACCGCGCCGAGCTGACCAGCCTGCTGACGGATCTGGCGGCGGGCCGCGAGACCCCCGGCGTCGTCCACGGCACGGCCACCCCGTCCGACGACCGCGTCGTCCTCGTCTTCCCCGGGCAGGGGTCGCAGTGGGTGGGTATGGCGGTGGAGTTGCTGGCTGGGGTGCCGGTGTTCGCGGAGCGGATGGGTGAGTGTGCTGTTGCGTT
>NZ_JBHZDA010000192.1:0-4663 GCF_042755665.1 Streptomyces sp. NPDC059142 | reverse complement strand
GTGTGGGGGTCACCGCCCCCCCGCCACCCGGCACCACGTGCCCCCGGCTGGCGGGGCCGGCGCGCGGCTCCCGGCGGCCGGCCCCGGCCGCGGCCGACGGATCACCGATCGGCCGTAACTGTGGTGAACGGGGATGCAGTTCCCCGGCCCCACGACGGATTGTGACGCTGTCCGCCGCCTCTCCGTCCTCCTCAGAGGAGCGCCGCCATGCACGTCGACGAACCGAACCGAGTACCGCGCCGGTACAAGTCCCCCCAACAGGACAGCGCCCGCTGGAACGACTTCCCGCTGCGTGACGGCGACATCGTCGTCAGCAGCCCGGCGAAGGCGGGCACGACGTGGGTGCAGATGATCTGCGCGCTGCTCATCTTCCAGACCCCCGAACTGCCCAAGCCGCTGTCGACCCTGTCGCCGTGGCTGGACCAGCTGTTCACACCTCAGGAGCAGATCTACGCGCAACTCGCCGAACAGGAGCACCGTCGCGTCATCAAGACGCACGTGCCGCTCGACGGCCTGCCGCTCGACCCGCGCGTCAACTACCTCGTCGTCGCCCGGCACCCCCTCGACCGGGCCCTGTCCATGTACCACCAGGCCGCCAACGTCCGCGCCGAGTGGCTGCACGCCTTCAACAGCGACCAGGGCGACGAGTCCTCCGGCCCGTCCACGCTCACGCTGCCGCCGGTGCGCGAGTACCTGCTGAACTGGTGCCACCCCAACCCGTCCGACGGCTGGGAGCAGGACCTGGCCGCGGCCGAACTGCATCACCCCCTCGACGCCTGGCACCGGCGGGCGGAGCCGAACGTCAGGCTCCTGCACTACGACGACCTGTGCGCCGACCTGGCGGGCCAGATGGCCTCGCTGGCCCACTGGCTCGGCATCACCGTGGGCCAGTCGGTCTGGCCCGAGCTGGTCAAGGCCGCCACCTTCGACGAGATGAAGGACCGCGCGGCCTACCTGGCGCCGGACAAGGAGATCCTCGCGGACCCGGGGCAGTTCTTCCGCGAGGGACGCTCGGGCGGCGGGCGCGACGTGCTGACCGAGGACGACCTGGAGGCGTACCGCACGCGGGTCGGTGCCCTCGCCCCCCGGCCGTTCCTGGACTGGCTGCACGGCGGTGGAGCGGACGCCCGCGACTGAGCCGTGGCGGCTCCGCCCCGCCCGCCACCGGGCCCCAGGACACACCCCGCCCTCCCCTCACGGACCTCCCTTCCCGACCTCCGTACAGACGAAGGAGACAGCGCTGTGACGCAGTCCGCAGCAGCAGGGCCTGCCACCGCCCTCACCGTGCCGGCCGCCGGTTCCGCCCCCGGCGACGAGTTCGACATCCGCCCCGTCTCCGGCGCGCTCGGCGCCGAGGTGCGCGGAATCGACCTGAACGAGATCACGGACGCGCAGTTCGAGCGGATCCACGCCCTCATGCTCGAACACCTCGTGCTGTTCTTCCCGGACCAGGAGAAGCTGACCCCGAAGGCACACGTGGCGTTCGGCCGCCGCTTCGGCGAGGTCGAGGTCCACCCGTTCCTGCCCAAGCTGGCGGACCATCCCGAGATCACGGTGATCGAGCCGGACAAGGGCGGCAAGGCCGACGAGTGGCACATCGACGTCAGCTTCAGCCCCAGCCCGCCCATCGCGTCGATCCTCCACCTGATCACCTGTCCCCCCGCGGGCGGCGACACCATGTGGAGCAACCAGTACGCGGCGTACGACAGGCTGTCCCCCTCGTTCCAGGAGATGCTGGAGGGCCTCACCGCCGTCCACGTCCTGAAGATCCCGCCGGTCGTCGAGATGTCCGCCGAGCACCCCGTGGTCCGCGTCCATCCGGTCACCGGCCGCCGGTCCCTCTACGTCACCCGCATGTGGACCTCGCACATCCCGCAGCTCACCCGGCAGGAGAGCGACGTCGTGCTCCAGCACCTCTTCGAGCACTCCGAGCAGCCGGCCTTCACCTGCCGCTACCGCTGGGACCCGCACACCGTGGCCCTCTGGGACAACCGGGTCACCCAGCACATCGCCATCAACGACTACCAGGAACACCGCCGCGGCCAGCGCGTCACCGTCAACGGTGACCTGCCCACCGGCGGCACCCCGGCCAAGCCCGAGTACCGGCGCAACGGTGACGAGCGGTACTACCCGCGCCGCGTCAACGCCCGCGTCGGCTACTGACGACGCACGGTGTCACCGGCCCCGCCCGGCCGCCGGCACCGGCGTAACTGCGGCAAGCCCTGGTGCGGTGCGCCGGGCTCTTCTCGAACATCGCTACCAGGCCGAGGCCCGACCGGAGGGCGGCGCCCCGGCCCTGTGTCAGCCCCGGTCATGCGTCCTACGGAGGAAGACGTGGGTGGAACCCAGCAACCGGCCGCCCCGGCGCCCGAGAGCCTGCCCGATCAAGCGGGCTCCCGGGCACCGGGCATCGTCGGTGTCGGCACCGCCGTGCCGCCGGCGTCGTACACACAGCGCGAGATCCTCGACACCTTCGGCATCACCGACCGGAAGATCCGCTCGGTGTTCCTCGGCGGAGCCATCACGCGCCGCAACCTCACCCTGCCCCCGACGGGTCCCGACGGGCTGCCCGCCACGGAGTCCCAGGGCGACCTGCTGCGCAAACACACCGAGACCGGACTGCGGATGGGCCGCGAGGCCGTCGAGCGCTGCCTGGAGGACGCCGGCGCGACCCTCGCCGACGTCCGCTACCTGTGCTGCGTCACCTCCACCGGACTCCTCACCCCCGGGTTGTCCGCGCTGCTCATCAGGGACCTCGGCATCGAACGGTCCTGCCAGCGCCTGGACGTCGTCGGCATGGGCTGCAACGCCGGGCTGAACGCGCTCAACGCCGTCACGGGCTGGGCCGGGGGACACCCCGGCGAACTCGCGCTGATGGTCTGCGTGGAAGCCTGCTCCGCCGCCTACGTCTTCGACGGCACCATGCGCTCCTCGGTCGTCAACAGCCTGTTCGGCGACGGTTCGGCGGCCGTCGCGGTCCGGGCACCCGCACACCCCGGCGAGGAACCGTCGCCGGCCCCGGCGCTGCTGAGGTTCACCAGCCACATCATCACCGAGGCCGTCGACGCGATGCGCTACGACTGGGACGACACCCACGGCAAGTTCAGCTTCTACCTCGACCCCGAGGTGCCCTACGTCGTCGGCGCCCACGCCGAGACCGCTGTGGAACGGCTCCTGGCGGGCACCGGACTGCGCACCGACGACATCGCGCACTGGGTGGTGCACTCCGGCGGCAAGAAGGTCATCGACTCGGTCCGGGTCAACCTCGGTCTGTCCCGGCACGACGTACGGCACACCACCGGAGTCCTGCGCGACCACGGCAACCTCTCCAGCGGCTCGTTCCTCTTCTCCTACCAGCGGCTGCGCGACGAGAAGGCAGCCGTGCCCGGGGACCTCGGGGTGCTGATGACGATGGGGCCCGGATCCACCATCGAGACGGCCCTGGTGGGCTGGTGACGGAAGGAACCCCCGGCGAGATGAAGACCGAGCCCGACCGCACAAGGCTGCCCGACGGACTGGGAATCCTGGCCCGGCTGGACGCCGGAAGCCCGCTGTCCGAGCTGACCGCCACGGTGAACGAGGTGTGCCAGGAGGCCGAACAGCAGCGGCAACGCACCGTCGTCGTCCTGCGGTTCACGCACTCCCCGCCGCAGCCCCGCGAATGGCCCGGCGACGTGACCATCCAGGAGGTCAACCGCTGGGAACGCGCCGTCCGGCGACTGGAACGGCTCGACAACGTCAACATCGCCGCCGCCCAGGGCACCTGCGGCGGCCCCGTCCTGGACCTGCTGCTCGCCGCGGACTTCCGCATCGGCACCCCCGACCTGCGGCTGATGCTGCCCATCAACGACGGGCACTTCTGGCCCGGCATGTCCCTCTACCGCCTCGTCCGCCACATCGGCCTGGCCCGCGCCCGCCGCATCGTGCTGTGGGACTCCGCCGTCACCCTCTCCACCGCCACCGAACTCGGCATCGTCGACCAGGTCAGCGACGACCTGGACGAAGCCGTCCACACCGCCGCCGTGCTGCGCGGCCGGCTCTCCGACCGCGAGACCCGCATCCGCCGCCGACTGCTGGAGGAGGCCGCGTCCGCCGAGTACGACGACGCCCTCGGCACCCATCTCGCCGCCTGCGACCGGGAGTTGCGCCGCCTGCGCGCGGACCGGTCCGACGGGGCGACGGCCGCCCCCGCGGACCTGGGGACGGAGGCGGCAAGGTGAGCGTCGGCCCCTCCACCGGTTCTCCCGCCGTCGCCGTCCAGGACCCCACCGGTCACATCGGGACCGACGCCCAGCGGCTGGACGAGCACGTGGCCGAGATCGAGCGGCGGCTCGCCGCCCTGCCGCCGGTGCCCGACCGCACCCCCGAGGACCGGGACCGTGCCGCCGCGCTGCACGCGGACGTCCGGCAGGCCCGGCGCGCTTTCCTCGCCCGGCACGCCGAGACCGTCTACGCGCTGCTCACCGACGGGATGGCCCGCCGGGTACGCCTGCCTGAGCTGGTGCGGGACGCCGCCGACCGGTTCCCCGGCCTGGTGCCGACCCGCGCACAGATGGTGGCCGAGGGCCGCGGGCCGCGATGGCCATGGCGATGGCGACGCGCTGCTGCTGGCCGCCGGAGAGTTCGTGCGGATAGCGCCGGGCCAGCTCGGCGGGGCGGGGCA
>NZ_JBHZDA010000191.1:0-4747 GCF_042755665.1 Streptomyces sp. NPDC059142 | reverse complement strand
CCCGTACCCGCCACGACGGGCGGTCGGGGTCGCTCCTGGGCTCCCTGCTTGTGGGCTTCCTACGGCCGGGTTCCGACGACCACCGTGGCGTACAGCTCCTCCGAGGTGGCCACGCGCGGCACCAGCCCGCTCACCGCGAACGCCCGGGCGGCGCCCGCCGCCAGGCGTTCGCCCGTCTCGACCAGCAGGGAGCCGCCCGGGGCCAGCCAGCCGGACGCCTCCGCGGTGACCCGGCGCAGCACGTCGAGCCCGTCCGCGCCGCCGTCGAGCGCCACCCGCGCCTCGTGTATCCGGGCCTCCTGGGGCAGCAGCCCGACCTCCTCGGTGGGGACGTACGGCACATTGGCGAGCAGGATGTCGACCCGGCCGCGCAGCGCGGCGGGCAGCGGCGCGTAGAGATCGCCCTCGTACACCCGCGCCCCGGCGGGCACATTGCGCCGGGCGCACCGCACGGCGGCGGGGTCGATGTCGGCCGCGTACAGCTCGGCCCCGTCGAGGACTCCGGCCAGCGCCGCGCCCAGCGCGCCCGAGCCGCAGCACAGGTCGACGACGACGGCGCCGGGCGGGGCGAGCGCGGCGGCCCGGTCGACCAGGAACTCCGTACGGCGGCGGGGCACGAAGACCCCGGGGTCGACGGCGATCCGCAGCCCGTGGAACTCGGCCCAGCCGAGGACGTGTTCCAGCGGCAGCCCGCCGACGCGTCGGTCGACCATGGCGGCGAGGTCGTCCGGGGCGGACGCGGCGGCGACGAGCAGCCGCGCCTCGTCCTCGGCGAAGACACAGCCGGCGGCCCGGAGCCGGGCGACGACCCCGTCGAACGGAGCGGCCGCCGGAGCCGCGCCGGAGAAGGAAGAGGACGAGGACGAGGACGAGGACGAAGAGGACGAAGAAGAAGAGGGGGAGGACACGGAGGACACGCGGAGCCTTTCGGGATGCCGATGGGCACTCCCGGCGGTCACCTATGCCTGATGGACCGCACGGCCGTGGGAGAGGAGCGCCCGACCTGGTACAGCGGTGATGGGTCTCGCCTCCTTCGGTGGTGGTGGGTACGTCACTGTGTGCGTCGGTCACCCTACCCGAGGCGGCTCCGGGCCGCGCGGGGATGGGCGACGGCCCTTTCCGGCCTCTCTCCGGGGCCCCTCTCTCAGGCCCCTCTTAGCCCGACCTTAAGTGCGGCATAAGGATGGGCTCCGCGCCGCTCCGACCGGCGATTCGGCTGTTTCGAGCGGCTAGCTTTCTGAGCGCTGGAGCGGCGTGGCGGCGGGGAGGCCGCCTGCCGCTCCGGCGGTACCGGCTCGTCCCCGTCCGAAGGAGTTCCATTCCATGACCGCTCGACGCACGGCCACCGGGATCGCCGTCCTCGGCCTCGCCCCGCTCGCGCTGGCCGGTCTCACGGCCGCGCCCGCAGCCGCCCACGGCTCGATGACGGACCCGGTCAGCCGGGTCGCCGCGTGTTTCGCCGAGGGGCCCGAGAGCCCGCGCTCCGAGGCGTGCAAGGCGGCCGTCGCGGCCAGTGGGACGCAGGCGTTCTACGACTGGAACGAGGTCAACATCGCGGACGCCGCAGGGAAGCACCGCCAGATCATCCCGGACGGCGCGCTCTGCGGCGCGGGCCGTGACAAGTACAAGGGGCTCGACCTGGCGCGCGCCGACTGGCCGTCGTCGCCGATGAACGCGGGCAACCGCACCTTCCGCTACAAGGCGACCGCGCCGCACAAGGGCTCCTTCGAGCTGTACCTCACCAAGGAGGGTTACGACCCGGCGCAGCCGCTGAAGTGGTCGGACCTGGAGGACAAGCCCTTCCTGACGGTCACCGACCCGAAGCTGGTGGACGGCGCCTATGTCTTCGACGGCGTCGTGCCGAACCGCTCCGGCCGCCATCTGCTGTACTCCATCTGGCAGCGCTCGGACAGCCCGGAGGCGTTCTACACCTGCTCCGACGTGGTCTTCGGCCAGGACGGCGGCGGCGCGGCAGGCACCGCCCCCACCACCGCGCCGACCGCGTCCGCGCCCTCGGACGCGGTGATCGAGGAGGGTACGGACAAGTCCTCCGTGGACCACAACGGCCATGGCGGGGACGGCGGTCACACCGCCGCCCCCGAGAAGGCGCCCGCCGAGGAGGCCACCGAGGCCGCCTCCCCCGCCGCCGGAAAAGCGGGCGCCCCGTCCGACGACACCGACGCCGCTTCCGAGGTGAAGGCCGCCGGAGCCCCGGCCGCCCAGCCGGTCGGACAGCCCGCGGGCGGCCAGGAGAACCTCGCCGAGACCGGCGGCTCCACCGCTACCCCGTATCTCGCGGTGGGCGGGGCGGCGGCCCTCGCCCTCGGCGCGGCGGTGATGTTCGGTACGGTGCGGCGCCGGACGGCCACGTCGGGACGCCACGGCCGCTGAACCGCCCCGTCCTCACCAGGGCCCGGACCGGATCAGCCGAGTACGGAGGCGCAGGTGGTCGGCGTGGCGCGGGCCGGGTCCAGTGCGTTGGCCACCTCGTGGAAGGCGATCCGGTCGACCAGTCCGAGCGTCGCGTGCTCGGAGACGTCGACCGCGCACAGGTCCTGGATCAGCACGTTGCGCACGTCGGGGCCGGTCAGGAACTGTGACCGGTAGGGCGTGACGATCTCGTCGTACCGTGTGGAGATGACGGTGTAGTGGACCCCCGGAACCGTGTCGCCGCCCTCGTTGAGCTTGGTGAGGAGCGGCGAACCGGCTATCTGGTCGGTGAGCCCGGGGGTCTTCTCGATCAGCAGGTCCTTCGCCCCGGGGACGTACTCCAGCAACTTGGTCAGCCCGAGCAGGGTGGTGCCCCGGTTGGAGGGCGCGATCCCGACGAGGGCGTTCACCTTCGCCGCGCCGCCCAGGAACTTCAGGTAGTAGCGCGGCATCATGCCGCCCTGGGAGTGGCCGACGATGTCGGCCTTCGGCACGCCGGTGGCGGCGAGCACCCGGTCCACGTACGTGGCGAGCTGTGCGGCCGAGGCGTCGATGGGGCCCAGCCCGTGGATCAGGGGGACGCCGGGGAGTTGGCCGTAGTCGAGGGAGAAGACGCAGTATCCGCGGTTCACCAGGTACGGGGCGAGTCCGAGCCAGTTGTCGACGGAGTTCGCGAGGGTGCCGTGGACGAGGACGACAGGACGGGGATGGGCGGCGGAGGGCTTGCACGTGAAGTCGTTCCAGCCGCTGCTGGTGGCGGCGGCCGCGGCGGGTGCGGCGGTGGGGGTGGCGGCCACGGCGGGGGTGACCGTGACGGTCAGGGCCAGCAGCAGGGTGGCCACGGGTCCGAACACACGTTTCCAGGGCAGCATCGGGCGATCTCCTTGCGGCTCAAGGGAATGGCGATGACGGTCAGCCCTGTGGTCCGGACCACACTGAGGGGTGAACTACCGTCAAGTTACGCAGGAGTAAGGTGAAGAAGGAAGTTACGCGTCGGTAAAAGATGACAGCGCACCCCGGCGCTTCCCGCCGTGGTGCGCCGCGCTCCCTCCGACGTGGGGCCGTTGTGCGGCCTACGGCGCCGCCCGCCCGCCCTCGGCCATTCAGCCCCCTCCCGCCTGCGCGTACCCCGCCGGGCCCGGAGCGTGAGGGCATGACTTTCGTCGACGAGGTGAAGAACGCCGTCTCCGTACGGGCCGCACTGCTCGTCCTCGGGGTGCTCGCGCTGCAACTCCTGTTCATCACGTCCTACGTGGGCGCGCTGCACAGCCCCAAGCCCACGGACATCAAGGTCGCCGTCGTCGCCCCGGGATCCAGCGCCGCCCAGCTCACCGCCGCGCTGAAGGGGCTGCCGGGCCGTCCGCTGTCCCCGCGCACGCTCCCCGACGAGAAGACCGCGCGGCAGCAGATGCTGAACCGCGAGATCGACGCGGCGCTCGTCGTCCGGCCCAGATCGATCAGCGACACCCTGCTCATCGCGACCGGTCAGGGGACCAACGAGACCAGGGAACTGGTGAACATCTTCGAGACCCTGGAGGCGCAGCAGCAGCGCTCCCTGCGGCTGACGGACATCGCCCCCGCGTCCGCCCGGGACGCGGGCAGCCTCTCCTCCTTCTACCTGGTGATCGGCTGGTGCGTCGGCGGCTATCTGTGCGCCGCCGCCCTCGCGATCAGCCACGGCGCCCGGCCGGCCACCCTCCACCGGGCGGTGATCCGGCTGGCCGTGCTGGCGTTGTACGCGATCGTCGGCGGTCTGCTCGGCGCGGTGATCACCGGTCCGGTGCTGGGGGCGCTGCCGGGCAGTGTGGCGGGGCTGTGGGGGCTCGGGGCGCTCACCGTCTTCGCGGTCGGCGCGCTCACCCTGGCGCTCCAGGCGCTCTGCGGTGTGGTGGGGCTCGGGCTGGCCGTGCTGATCGTGGTGGTCGCCGGGAACCCGAGCGCGGGCGGCGCGTATCCGCCGCCCATGCTGCCGGACTTCTGGCGGGCGATCAGCCCCGCGCTGCCGCCCGGCGCGGCCACCTGGGTCGCCCGGTCCATCGCGTACTTCCGGGGCAACGCGATCACGGCGCCGCTGCTGGTGCTCTCCGCCTGGGCGGTGGCGGGTACGGCGGTCACCCTGGTCCGGTCGGCGTTCCGGCGGAAGGACCGTCCTGCCGGGCCCGCCCCCGCCGTACCCCCCGCCACCGGAGCGGGGCCCGGCCCCGGTGGTCCCGGCCCCGGTGGTCCCGGCGCCGGGGCGGCCCGCCCCCCCCGGCCGCGCCCCGGTCCCGCCCCCCGGGGGGGGGGGGGGGGGGGCCAGGCGGGGGGGCGGGGCCCC
>NZ_JBHZDA010000190.1:0-4871 GCF_042755665.1 Streptomyces sp. NPDC059142 | reverse complement strand
CCCCGCGAGGGGAGGGACGGCGGGCGCGGTGCCGTACGGACCCGAGTCGTGGTCCCCGTACGGGTCGCGTCGGCCCGTACGGGCCCGGTTGCTGCCGTATCGTCCCCAGCATGGCGACGCCTCCGCCCCCACCCCCGCTGCCGGACTCCCGTACCGAACCGGACGGTTCGGCCGTGATCCGGGTGCTCAGCTACAACGTCCGCTCGATGCGCGACGACCGCGCGGCGCTGGCACGGGTGATCACCGCCTGCGCGCCCGACCTGGTCTGTGTGCAGGAGGCGCCCCGCTTCTTCCGCTGGCGCAAGCGGGCCGCCTGGCTGGCCGCGCACACCGGGCTCGTGGTGCTCGGCGGCGGGGCGCCCGCGACGGGGCCGCTGCTGCTGTGCTCGCTGCGCGTCGCGGTCGAACGCGCCGAGGACGTCCTGCTGCCGCACACCCCGGGGCTGCACCGGCGCGGCTTCGCCACCGCGGTGGTACGGATCGGGCGCGCCCGCCTCGCGGTGCTGAGCTGCCACCTCAGCCTCCAGGCCGCCGAACGGTACGCACAGGCGGGGATGGTGCTCGACCGGCTGGCGGCGATGGACGTACCGCACGCGGTCGTGGCGGGCGATCTCAACGAGCGGCCCGGCGGCCGGAGTTTCCGGCTGCTGGCCGGGCGGCTCCAGGACGGCTGGGCGGTCGGCCCGTGGGGCGGCGAGTACACCTCCACCCCGGACCGCCCGCACCAGCGCATCGACGCCGTCCTCGCCACCGGGGGGATCGACGTCCTCGGCTGCGGGGTGCCGCGCGGGCTCCCCGGCGTCACCGAGTCCGACCTGCGCGCGGCCACCGACCACCTTCCGGTGCTCGCCGCCCTGCGCGTACCCGCCCCGTAATCGCCGGCAGCCTTAGTACTGCAACCGCATCCGGGGGTCGCAGTACTAGACGACCGCGCCGCGGCCCGGGTCGTCGCTCCCGTCGTCGTCCGGGTCCATCCGCGCCACCAGCGTGGCGAAACCGCCCAGGAAGCCGCCGATGCAGAGCGTGGTCAGCCACCAGGTCATGTCCCAGCTCAGCAGGACCGCGATCAGCATCAGCACCGGACCGCCGATCACCGCGAGCCAGGCGAACCTGGACGTCACGTCGGACTCGGGCAGCGGGGGCGGCTCCGGCGGGACGAAGTGGCCCTCGTCGTCCCCGGCGCCGTCCTCGGGCTCCGCGAGCCGGTAGTCACGGGGACCGCCGGCTCCGGGGAGGGCGATACCGGGCCCGCCGACACCGGGCGCGAAGGTGACCGAGGAGCCCAGCGCGGACGTCCCCGCCCCGGGGGCCCCGTCCGCGTCCTTCTTCCCGTCCGGGGTGCCCGCTCCGTCGCCGTCCTCCGCCGCGTCCGTGGCGCCCGTGTCCGCCGAGCCCGTGTCCTTGGCTTCCGCCGAGGTCCGCTCCGTACCGGCGGCCGCGGGGGCCCCCGCGCGGCCGGCCGGGTCCGCCGACGGCGCGGGCTTCAGCAGCTCCGGGGGCTCCGGCGTCTTCCTCCCGGCGTCGAGGCCCTCCGACCCGGGTCTGGGCCCGTTACGGTCGCCCTCCAGCAGCGCCAGGTCCTCGACCGACTTGAACGGCTTGGCGCCCGGCGGGTCCGCCGGCTCCTCCCCGTACCCGGCGACGATCGCCGCCCAGGCCGCCTCCTCGTCGATCGGCTGCGGTTCGCGGTTCGCGTCATGCTCAGCCACCGGTGGTGCTCCCCTTCTTCCCGACAGTCGGAGCGAGCCGGCCGATGAACGCGTGACTCTCCTCGAAAATCCGCTCCGCGTCATGGTCCAACGTCGCGACGTGGTAGCTCTGTTCCAGCAGGACCTCGCGAACATCCGTCGAGGAGACCCGGCCGAGGATCCTCGCCGAGTCGGCCGGCGGCACCACATGGTCCACCGCGCTGTGCAGCAGCAGCAGCGGCTGGTTGACCCGGGGCAGCTCCCCGTCCACCAGCCGGAAGAAATTCCGCAGCGAGTGCGCGCAGTGCAGCGGCACCCGGTCGTAACCGACCTCGGCGTTGCCCTCCTTGGCGATGTCGCTCGTCAGCCCCTTGGTCGTCGGCACGAGATGGCGCAGGACCGGCAGCGCGTACGCCGCCGCCCCGTGCACCTTGATCCCCGGGTTGACCACGACGACCCCGCTGACCGCCTGCCCGTGCCGCGCGGCCAGCCGCAGCGCCAGCGCCCCGCCCATCGACAGCCCCAGCACGAAGACCCGCTCGCACCGCTCCAGCAGCTCCCGCAGGGCCCGGTCCACCTCCGCGTACCAGTCCTGCCACCCCGTGAGCCTCATGTCCTCCCAGCGGGTGCCGTGCCCCGGCAGCAGCGGGAGGGACACGGTCAGCCCCTGCCCGGCCAGATACTCGGCCCAGGGGCGCAGCGACTGGGGGGAACCGGTGAATCCGTGACAGAGGAGGACGCCGACCTCGCCGCCCTCATGGCGGTACGGCTCGGCTCCAGGAAGGACCGGCACCAGAGGTCTCCTGTTCGTGAGGCTCGGGAAGGTGTACTTCACCGTACGCGACCGGACCGACACCGACCAGGTCCGTCCGCACCTTCCCCGGACCGCGCGGCACGCCCCTGTGACCGGCCCGGGGAGGGGAGAGCGGGCACCTCACGGGTTAAGGTCGGTCCACAGCACAACAGAAGGAAAAATCGAGTGATCTACGGCGCAGTGAAGTTCTCCATCGGAGGGTCGCTGAAGCTTGCCTTCAGGCCCTGGGTGGAGGGACTTGAGAACGTTCCCGCCGAGGGGCCCGCGATCCTGGCGAGCAACCACCTCTCGTTCTCGGACTCGTTCTTCCTCCCGGCGGTGCTCGACCGCAAGGTCACCTTCATCGCGAAGGCGGAGTACTTCACCTCGCCCGGGGTGAAGGGCAAGCTGACCGCCGCCTTCTTCAAGGGCGTCGGACAGCTTCCCGTCGACCGTTCCGGCGGGCGCGGTGCGGGCGAGGCGGCGATCCAGAGCGGCATAAAGGTCCTGGAGAACGGCGAACTCTTCGGCATCTACCCCGAGGGCACCCGCTCGCCCGACGGCCGCCTCTACCGGGGCAAGCCCGGCGGTCTGGCACGCGTGGCGCTCGCCACCGGCGCGCCCGTCATCCCCGTGGCCATGATCGACACCGAGAAGATCCAGCCGCCCGGCAAGGTCGTCCCCAAGCTGATGCGCCCGGGGATCAGGATCGGCAAGCCGCTGGACTTCACGCGCTACCAGGGCATGGAGGGGGACCGCTTCATCCTGCGCTCGGTCACCGACGAGGTGATGTACGAGATCATGAAGCTGTCCGGCCAGGAGTACGTGGACATCTACGCGACCGCGGCCAAGCGGCAGATCGCGGACGCGGCGAAGGCGGCGTCGCCCGCCGGGGGTTGAGCCCCGGCCGGGCGGACGCCCGGGGGACGGCTGGGCCCGGGAGGGCGGGGGAGGGCAGGGGACATGGCCAAGGGCGAGCGCGTGGTGCGGATGTCGGTCGAGCAGCCGCTGTGGCGTGCGCTGGGCGGCTACCGCGTCCTGACGATGGTCTACGCGGTGCTGCTCTTCGTCCTCGAACGCGGTCGTTTCGAACGCCCGTGGGTCGCCGCGTCCTTCCTCGCCGTCCTGGCGATCTGGACGCTCGCCACGCTCCCCAGGGTCGCGGGCGCGGAGAGCTGCACCAAGCGCTTCCTCGGCGTCGATCTCACCATCGGGCTCACCGGCATCCTGCTCACCCCCTTCGCCGACGTCCAGGCACGCTCCGTCGACGGGCTGACCCTGCCGTCGATATGGGTCGCCGGATCGGTCCTCGCCTTCGCCGTCAAGGGCGGCTGGCGGTGGGCCGCCTTCGCGTCGACCTTCGTCGCCGCGGCCAATCTGATCGAACGCGGCCACCCCACCCTGGACACCGTGCACAACGTGCTCCTCGTGTGGGTCGCCTCCATCGCCATCGGTTACGTCGTGGAGGTCGCCCGCGCCTCCGAACGCACCCTGGCCCGCGCCCTGGAGATCGAGGCCGCCACCCGCGAACGGGAGCGGCTGGCCCGCGACATCCACGACAGCGTGCTCCAGGTCCTCGCCATGGTGCAGCGGCGCGGTACGGCGCTGGGCGGCGAGGCGGCCGAGCTGGGCCGTCTCGCCGGTGAGCAGGAGATCGCCCTGCGGACGCTGGTCTCCAGCGGGCTGGTGCCCGCCGCGCGCCCCCCGGCCGTCCCGGGCGCCCCCGCCGACGACACCGAGGGCCGGGCCGAGGACGCGGAGGCCGGATCCGGCCCGTGCGACCTGCGGACACTGCTCGCGCCGTACGCCGGCTCCCGGGTCACCTTCTCCGAACCGGGCGCCCCCGTCGTACTGGAGCCCGCGGCGGCCCGCGAACTGGCGGCGGCCGTCGGCGCCGCCCTGGACAATGTGAACAGACACGCGGGCGAGGACGCCCGCGCCTGGATCCTGGTCGAGGACTGGGGACAGGAAGTGATCGTGACCGTACGGGACGACGGCCCCGGCATCCCGGAGGGCCGGCTCGCGCAGGCGGAGGGCGAGGGGCGGCTCGGTGTCGCCCTCTCGATCCGCGGCCGGCTGCGGGACCTGGGCGGTTCGGCCGAGCTGGTGTCGGTGCCGGGACAGGGCACAGAAGTCGAGTTGAAGGTTCCGCGCGGTTCCGCGGGGCCACGGGGACGGGGAGAGACGGAGCGATGAGCGAGCGGAGCACGGTGGACACGGCGGGGACGGCGACAGGACCGGGAACGGACGGCACCGGCGGGGACGGCGGCGGGCCGATCCGGGTGATGGTGGTCGACGACCACCCCATGTGGCGGGGGGGGGGGCGCCCCCCCGCCGCCGGCGGCCGGGGGCGGGGGGGGGGGCGCCCCGCCCGCGGGCGCGCCCCGCGC
>NZ_JBHZDA010000189.1:0-4898 GCF_042755665.1 Streptomyces sp. NPDC059142 | reverse complement strand
GGGCGGGGGCGGGGCGGGCGGGGGGGGGGCGCGGCGGCGGGGGCCGCGGGGCGCGGCGCCGCGCGCCGGCGGGCCCGCCCCCCGCCCCCCTCATGTCACCGTGTGCGCGGGAGCGCTGTCGCTGGTGCCGTGACCGGCGGTGTGTGCGACGGGGCACAGCCTGCCGGGAGGGGCGCTAGAGAGTGGCGGCGGCCGAGGCGATCGCGGAGGCGAAGGTGGAGACCTCGGTGTAGACGCCGGGGTAGCCCGGCCGGGCGCAGCCGTTGCCCCAGCTCACGATGCCGACCTGGACGTAGGCGCCGGAGTTGTCGGTACGGAACATCGGGCCGCCCGAGTCACCCTGGCAGGTGTCGGTGCCGCCGCTCGCGTATCCGGCGCAGATCTCCTCGTTGGCTATGAGGTCGCCGCCGTAGGAGGCGTTGCAGCTCGCGTCGGAGACGAACGGCACGGTCGCCTTGAGGAGGTAGCGCTGCTGGGCGCCGCCCTCGGTGGCCGCGCCCCAGCCGGCGACGGTGAAGTTGCCGGTGTTGTACTGCGTGGTGGTGGCGATCTTCAGGGTGGCCTGGTTGATCGGCGAGGCGAGCTTGATCAGCGCCCAGTCCTTGCCCGCGCCGTTGTAGCCGGGGGCCTGGAGGACCTTGGTGGACTTGACCTTGATGGCGCTGGTGCTCTGGAGGTCCACGACTCCGGCGGTGGCGGTGATGCTCGTGTTGTTGCCGGAGCCGCTCACACAGTGCGCGGCGGTCAGCACGATGGTGGACGAGTACAGCGAGCCGCCACAGCCCATGGAGAGCCGGACCATGAAGGGGAATTCGCCCTGGGCGGCGCGGGTGCCGCCGACGACGGGCGGGGCGAGCGGCGCCGCGGCCTGGGCGGCGGGCGCCGGGGCCGGCAGCGGTGAGGCGGAGGCGGAGGACGGCTGAAGGCTGATGGCGGCGAGAGCGACGGCGCCGACGGCGGCGCATCTCTTCAGGGCACCAAGAATGCTCAACGGTCTGCCTTTCGTGGGGGATGCGTGTGGGGGTGGTACGCGGTGGGCCCGGGTCGACGCGCGTTGCATTGCGATGACATGAGCCCGACAAGAAAGCGTGATCCGGATTATGCGGAGGGAATACGCCGTGCCACAAGAACTCTCTTTCGGCCATGGCAGACCCTCAGTTGTCGGCCATCGACCGCTGACCGGACACTCCGGCGGCGCGAACCCGCCGGCCCGGAGACCGGGCGCTGCGCTCCCGCGCTCCGTGCCCGTACCGCCGTACAGTTGACGGGTGCGGGCCCGACCGCCCCGCGAGCCGGGCCACGAGCGGCGGGCAGGCGGAGGGGGCAGGGGACGTGACAGTCGGCGGCGAGGTCGTCCACGGGTATCCACATCTGGAGACGGTGCGGGCCGCGATCACCGCGCTGTACCACCGGCTGTCGGCCGACGGCGTCCGGGCGTACGCGCCCAGCGTGGCCCCCGCCGATGTCGCCTTCTCCGATCTGGACGACCTCCATCTGGGTACCCAGCGGGTGGCGCACGCCCTGGTCCAGCAGCTCCGGCTGCCCGACGCGCGCGTGATCGTGAGTTTCCGGGAGATGACGCACGCGGCGAACGTGGAGCTGACGGCGGGCCCCGAGTACTTCGTCGAACTGAACGACCGCTTCCGTACCCACCGCAGGGACATCGGCGCCGCGCTCGCCCACGAGATCACCCATGTGCTGCTGCACCGGCTCGGGCTGTCCTTCCCCGGCACCCGGGACAACGAGATCCTCACCGACACGGCCACCACCTACCTGGGCGCGGGCTGGCTGCTGCTCGACGCGTACCGCGAGGACCGCGACTCCAGCCAGAAGCTCGGCTATCTGACGCCGGAGGAGTTCGGCTACGTCCTCGCCAAGCGCGCGGCGGTCTTCGACGAGGATCCGCGGATCTGGTTCACCAGCCCGCAGGCGTACACCTCGTATACGAAAGGCAGGGCGCGGGCGCAGCGCGACGAGCAGCAGCCGCCGCTGACGACGGCGGGCTGGGCGGGCCGGCACCGCTACGCCAAGGACCGCCGCCACGCGCTCGACCACCCGGGCGCCGCCGCCGACGCCGCGTCGCCGTACGCGTTCGAGTCGCTGCCGGACGGGCCGCGCGTCTCGTTCCCCTGCCCGACGTGCCTCCAGCGGATCCGGGTACCCGTCCGGGGGCGGGTCAGGGCGCGGTGCGGGCTGTGCGGGGCGGTCCTGCACTGCGACACGTGAGCGAACGGCCCGTCACACGTCCGGCCCGGGAAACGTAGGGTCGAAGTATGACGAAAGAGGCGGCGGCCGGGGTCGGTGACCTGTTCGAGGCGGTGACCGACGGCGAGGACGACACCGTCGTACGGCTGCTCAGGGCGGGTGTGTCGGCCGAGGCGACGGACAGGGACGGCGAGACGGTCCTGTACCGGGCGGCGGTCAGCGACGAGCCGGGGATGGTGCGGCTGCTGCTGGCGGCGGGCGCCGATCCGCAGCGCGCGAGCGGCCCGGAGGGCTGGGACCTGCCGCTGTGCGCGGCGGCCTGCGGCGGTCACACCGAGGTCGTACGGGCGCTGCTCGCGGCCGGGGCGGTGCCGGACGGCCGGGAGGCGTTCGACTACACGGCGATCGCCTGGGCGGTGGTGCAGGGGTTCGCGGACACGGCGGAGACCCTGCTGGAGTACGGCGCGGACCCGGATCTGCCGGGTCCCGGCGGGGAGGCACCGCTGGTGCTGGCGGCCCGGCGCGGCTCGACGGCGACCGTACGCGTCCTGCTGCGGTACGGCGCCGGCGCGCGCGACGGCGGCTCGGTGTACGCCGGGACGCGTGGGGCGGCGCTCGCCGAGGCGCGCCGCTGGATGGCGCTCGACGTCGAACAGGAGCTGCGGTCGGGGCTGCTGGGCGCCTACGGCGAGGAGTTCGAGACGGTGGTGCGCCGGATCCGGGAGGAGGGTTCGGAGACCGTCGTGGTCGAACTGGTGCGGGACGGGGGCGCGGTGGCCGGGCGCGAGCAGCAGACGGGGCACGCGGCCGTGGTGACGCTGCTGGAGACGGAGCTGGGGATCGCGACGCCGTACGAGGAGTTGGCGGAGCGCGCGCTGCGCCGCGGGGATCCGGACCTGGACGACTGGACGGAGGCGGTCGCCGCGCTGTGGCGGCGCGGCGACGAGGAAACGTTCCTGACCTGCGCGGTGTGGTGCGGGAGCGATGAGCCGCTGCGGCAGGCGTTCGCCGCCGACGTACTGGCGCGGCTGGGTGCGACGGGCGGCGGCGGGGCGGGGGGCCTCGGGGTGTTCCCGGAGGCGGCCGACGGGGGCAGTCCGTTCGCGGCCCGCGCGGTGCCCCTGCTGCGGGAGCTGTCGCGGCAGGCGGTGGAGCCGGAGCTGATCGGCTCGGTCGTGGTCGCGCTGGGCCAGCACGGCGACCCGGCGTCGCTGCCGGAGATCCTGCGCCACGCGGCGCACCCGGAGGCGGGGGTACGGCGCCGGGTCGCCGTCGCGCTGACCGGGCTCGTACCGGCGGACCACCGCAACGGCGTACGGACGGTGCTGCGGCTGGGCCGGGACGCGGACGCGTCGGTCAGGGACCGGGCGGTGCAGGCCCTGGCGGCGCTGGAGGCGGACACGCACGAGATCCGGGAGGCGCTGGCGGCGCGGCTGAACGAGCCGGACGCGGGGACGGCGGCGCGGGCGGCGTGGGGGCTGGCGGTACGGCGCGATCCCCGGGCGGTGGCCGCGCTGGAGCGGATCCTGCTGGACGAGGACCCGGCGGGGCGGGCGCGCCGCACGGCGGTGGAGGCGGTGGCGTACGTGCCGAAGGGCCCGGAGCGGCGACGCCTGGAGTGCACTCTCCCGCGCCGCCGCTGACGGGCCGTACGCCGGCCGCCGCCGGGCGGTGGTTCAGAGGAGCCGCAGCGTCCCGGGGGCCTCTTCCTCGATGAGCTGGACCAGCTCGTCGAAGACGGTGGGGCCCCGGCCCGCGAGGGCGTCCTCCAGCCGGGCCCGCGCGGCGGGCCGGTTGTCGGGGTGCGTGCGCTCCAGCCGCCGCTGGAGCGTCCGCACGGTCTCCTCCTGGCCGAGTGCCCGGCGCGACAGGTCGTGCCGGCGCCATTCGATGACGAAGTCGCCGTCGTCCGGCGTTCCGTAGCCGCCGCGCAGACAGTCCGCGAGCGAGTCGAGGTTGCCCCCGAAGTACCCGTCGGGCCCGTTCACGGCGGCGCCGATCACCTGCCAGAAGCGGTCGAGGCCGGTGACCTCCGCCCCGTCGATCACATATGTCGCCGTCATGGGACGGAGGTTACCTTCCGTGGAGCCGGGTTCAGCAGGAGTACTTGACCAGCGAGAACGACGCGTAGTGGTCGGCCGTGTAGTAGTCCTCGCTGGCCTTGGAGCCGGTGACGATGCGGCGCGCGCCGCGGTTCGAGGAGCCCGGCGTGATGACGGTGTACTCGTGGTAGTAGCTGGCGGACTGGGCGGGCAGGATGCCTTCGCGGTTCTGGAAGACGGCGCCGTCCTGCGAGTACGGGAACGGTCCGCCCGCGTCGATCAGGTCGAGCGTGTCGTGGGCCTGGGACGGCAGCTTGGAGTAGCAGATGCTGCCGACCGCTGTGGGGGCGGCGGTGGCGGTGGCGGTGACTCCGCCGACGAGGAGAGTCGAGACCAGTGCGGCGAGGCCACCGAGGGTGGCGATACGTGGGGGAATTCGCATGCCTCATGATGACGCGCGTAGACGTGCACACGTCAATAACAACCGCGGGGAATTTCCTCGAAGTTAACCGTGCGCCCCGCCCGGGCGCCCCCGTACACCGCCCCGTGCGCGCTCCCCCGGCGCCTGGTCAGGACGCCGTTGCCGGGGCGCGGCGCCCTCAGGTCCGTGCCGGGAACGGCCGGGGCCCGGTGGCGTGATTCCTCCACGCC
>NZ_JBHZDA010000188.1:0-5052 GCF_042755665.1 Streptomyces sp. NPDC059142 | reverse complement strand
TATTATTACACCCCCCCCCCCCCTAACTAAATACCACACTTCCGGGGGCGGAGTCTCTTTTTTTAAACACGCCCCGGCTGCTGCGCCGCCCCCTAACCGGCGGGGGGGGGGGCCCAAACAACAACACCCCCCCCCCCCCGCTCCATGAACCGCGTCGAACCGTCAGACCTCGACCACCACGGGAAGGATCATCGGGCGCCGGCGGTAGGTGTCGGAGACCCACTTGCCGACCGTGCGGCGGACGAGCTGCTGGATCTGGTGCGGCTCCGCCACGCCGTCCGAGCCCGACCTCGCGATGACCTCTTCCACCTTGGGGAGCACGGCCGAGAAGGCGGCGTCCTCAATGCCCGAGCCTCGGGCGTGGAAGTGCGGGCCGCCGACGACCTTGCCGGTGGTCGAGTCGACCACCACGAAGACCGAGATGATGCCCTCGTCGCCCAGGATGCGGCGGTCCTTGAGGGAGGTCTCCGTCACGTCGCCGACCGAGAGGCCGTCGACATAGACGTAACCGGCCTGGACCTTGCCCACGATTCTGGCCTTGCCGTCGACCAGGTCGACGACGACGCCGTCCTCCGCGATGACGATGTGGTCCTTGGGGACCCCTGTCAGCGCGCCCAGTTCGGCGTTGGCCCGCAGATGGCGCCACTCGCCGTGGACCGGCATCAGGTTCTTGGGCTTGCAGATGTTGTAGAAGTACAACAGCTCGCCGGCCGAGGCGTGGCCCGAGACATGGACCTTCGCGTTGCCCTTGTGGACGACGTTCGCGCCCCAGCGGGTCAGGCCGTTGATCACGCGGTAGACCGCGTTCTCGTTCCCCGGGATCAGGGACGACGCCAGGATCACCGTGTCGCCCTGGACGATCCGGATCTGGTGGTCGCGGTTGGCCATCCGGGAGAGCGCGGCCATCGGCTCGCCCTGGGAGCCCGTGCACACCAGGACCACTTCGTGGTCGGGGAGGTCGTCGAGGGTCTTGACGTCCACGACCAGCCCCGGCGGCACCCTCAGATAGCCCAGGTCACGGGCGATGCCCATGTTGCGGACCATCGAACGGCCGACGAAGGCGACCCTCCGGCCGTATTCGTGCGCGGCGTCGAGGATCTGCTGGATGCGGTGGACGTGGCTGGCGAAGCTCGCCACGATGATCCGCTTCTGGGCGCTCCCGAAGACCTGGCGCAGAACGTTGGAGATGTCCCGCTCCGGCGGGACGAACCCCGGCACCTCGGCGTTGGTGGAGTCCGAGAGCAGCAGGTCGATGCCCTCCTCGCCGAGCTTGGCGAAGGTGGGCAGGTCGGTGAGCCTGCGGTCCAGCGGGAGCTGGTCCATCTTGAAGTCGCCGGTGTGGACGACCATGCCCGCGGGGGTGCGGATGGCGACCGCCAGGGCGTCCGGGATGGAGTGGTTGACCGCGACGAACTCGCAGTCGAACGGGCCGATGCGCTCGCGGTGCCCCTCGGTGACCTCAAGGGTGTACGGGCGGATGCGGTGCTCCTGGAGCTTCGCCTCGATCAGCGCGAGGGTCAGCTTGGAGCCGATCAGCGGGATGTCGGGCTTCAGCCGGAGCAGGTACGGGACGCCACCGATGTGGTCCTCGTGGCCGTGCGTGAGCACGACTCCGTCGATGTCGTCGAGACGGTCCCTGATGGTGCTGAAGTCCGGCAGGATCAGGTCGATGCCGGGCTGCTCCTCCTCGGGGAAGAGGACGCCGCAGTCGACGATGAGCAGACGGCCGTTGTACTCGAAGACCGTCATGTTCCGGCCGATTTCGCCGAGCCCGCCGAGCGGGGTTACGCGCAGGCCGTTCTTGGGCAGCTTCGGCGGGGCGCCGAGCTCAGGATGCGGATGACTCAAAAGACTCTCCTCACCACACGCGCCACGTACCGCTGAGGCACGTGGCGCGCATGACATTCGTGCACTTGCAGTTGTCTGTGTGGACCGACGTGTCGGTCATGGCCAGGACCGTCGGTCGCTGGTCACGATCTTGATCTGTTGTCTTCGTGTATTCAGTTGTGAAGTCTGTGACTAGAGCTGTACCCCGCCCGCGGCCAGATCGATCTTGAGCTGGGCCGTTTCATGGGCCGACAGTTCGACGAGCGGCAGGCGCAGCGGTCCGGCCGGCAGCTTCTGCAGGGTGAGGGCGGCCTTGGTGGTGATCACGCCCTGGGTGCGGAACATGCCGGTGAAGACCGGGAGCAGCTTCTGGTGGATCTCCGTCGCCTTCTGGACGTCACCGGTGAGGTGGGCGTCGATCAGGGCGCACAGCTCCGGGGTGACCACATGGCCGACGACGGAGACGAATCCGACCGCGCCGACGGAGAGGAGCGGCAGGTTGAGCATGTCGTCGCCGGAGTACCAGGCCAGGCCGGTCTGGGCGATGGCCCAGCTCGCGCGGCCGAGGTCGCCCTTGGCGTCCTTGTTGGCCACGATCCGCGGGTGCTGCGCCAGCCGGACGATCGTCTCGGTGTCGATGGGGACACCGCTGCGGCCGGGGATGTCGTAGAGCATCACCGGCAGGCCGGTTGCGTCGGCGATGGCGGTGAAGTGCCGCAGGAGTCCTTCCTGCGGCGGCTTGTTGTAGTACGGGGTCACGGCGAGGAGGCCGTGCGCTCCGGCACGTTCGGCCGCGCGGGCCAGCTCCAGGCTGTGCCGGGTGTCGTTGGTACCGACGCCGGCGACGATGTGGGCCCGGTCTCCTACGGCCTCCAGTACGGCCCGTACGAGCTGGTCTTTCTCCGCATCACTGGTGGTCGGCGACTCACCGGTGGTGCCGTTCAGGACCAGGCCGTCGTTGCCTGCGTCCACCAGATGGACGGCGAGCCGCTGGGCACCGTCGAGGTCGAGTGCGCCGTCAGCCGTGAAAGGCGTGACCATGGCGGTGAGGACCCGCCCGAAGGGGGTCTGCGGAGTGGAGATCGGAGCCATGGGTAACACGCTACTCGCTGCTCAGCTCGTCGTGTCCCCTTGGGGGACGGGACAAGAGGAGCCCGGCACTGCCTGCTCGGGGGTTCAGGCAGTGCCGGGTCCGTTCGATCAGCGTAGATGAACTCCCCGAAACGCCGCAATACGGACACTTCACTCCACCGACCGTACATCTGTGCCCCGGACGGGTCGCCGACGGGTGCCGGGCGGCTGTCCCGCGACCCGGGACGAGCCCCCGGTGCCCAGTCCGCCCTAGGGCTGTGCCCGGTTACGGAGCGACGCGGCCGTTCAGGTTGAACGCCGCGTGGGTGAGCGGCATGAGCGTCGCCCAGTGCTCCTCCATCCGCTCACCGACCATCTCGATCTCCCGCTGCGGGAAGGACGGCACCTTCGCCTGCTCGTGCTGGGTGCGCAGCCCGAGGAAGTGCATCAGCGAGCGAGCGTTGCATGTGGCATACATCGAGGAGAAGAGGCCGACCGGCAGCGCGGCGCGGGCCACCTCGCGGGCGACGCCCGCCGCCAGCATCTCCTGGTACGCCTCGTACGCCTGGACGTACGAGTTCTCCAGCGTGCGCCGCGTGAGGGTCTGCTGGGCCTCGGTCCCCGCGACGAACTCGTACTTGCCGGGGCGGCCCTGCTGGACGAGCTTGCGGTCGTCCCCCGGGACGTAGAAGACCGGCTGGAGCTCGCGGTAGCGGCCGGATTCCTCGTTGTACGACCAGCCGACGCGGTGCCGCATGAACTCGCGGAAGACGAAGATCGGGGCGCTGACGAAGAAGGTCATGGAGTTGTGCTCGAACGGGCTGCCGTGGCGGTCCCGCATGAGGAAGTTGATGAGGCCCTTCGAACGCTCGGGGTCCTTCGACAGCTCTTCGAGGGAGTTCTCACCTGCGGTGGAGACGCGCGCGGCCCACAGCACGTCGGAGTCGCCTGCGGCGTGCTTCACCAGCTCCACGGTGACATCGCTGCGGAAGCTCGGTTTGGTCTCGGCGGGGGTGTCGCTCACCGGCGGGGTCCTTCCATTCGCGTCGCTCGGGCGGCGCCCACTCTACGGCCCGGCACTGACAGTGACGGACGGCGCCGGCCACGGTCGGTGTTCCTCGGCCAATCCGGGGAATTCGGGCACCGAATGGCGCTGTTGTTCGTCCTAGGAAGTAGCAATCGACACAGCAGCGGCGTTACGCACCACGACCGCACAAGACGCAAGGAGGAGTCCCTCCATGTTCCGCCGGCGAGAGGCCGTCCCGTTCACATTCGTCGCCGAGGCCGACCGCTTCCGCAGTAATGTCACTCCCCCGCCCAGACAGCGCGCCAGCACCTCGCAGCTCATGGGCCGTACGCTGATCGCACTCACCATCGCGGCCGGTTTCACCGGTGCGCTGCTCCTCGGAATGCCGGCGCTCGGCACGGAGCAGTCGTCCGGCCACAGTCAGCAGTCGGAAGCATCACAGGGCCGCTGACACATCCGGCCCCCCTGGGGTGGTCCGGGCGGGGGCCTGATCGATAACCTCACCGGGCACAGCAATCGAGCGTGCTTGTGAGTGAGGATCAGTCGTGCCCCTGCCCTTCCTGACGGCCGACCGGGCGTTTGACGCGACCACCGACGATGTCGCACTGCCCTTCGACGATCATGATCATTGGCGGCGTCCGTACCGCCCGGGCCCTTGGCGGGTGGTGGCCTCCGCGCTGCTCCTGCTGCTGGCCTCGTTCGTTCTGCTCGCCGCGATGATCACCGCCTTCGCCGGCGAGATGTCCGGGGCGATGTTCTGCCTGGGCGTCGCGGCCGTCGGCATCGCCATCGCGCTGCGCATGCTCCGGATCGGCGCGTGGGTGAGCCGCCACGGGGTACGGCGCGTGAGCCTGCTCCGTACGACGACCCTGTCGTGGAACCAGGCGACGGCCGTCCGTACGGTCCAGCAGCCGGTGCGCTGGCTGGGGCTGCCCCGCACGGTGCAGGGGCAGGCACTGGTCGCCGTACGCCGTCAGGGTGAACCTCTGGCGCTGCTCACCGACCACAACGCGGACTTCCTGTCCCGTACGGAGGCGTTCGACCGGGCGGCCGACACGGTCGAGGCGTGGGGCGACGAGTACCGCGGCGCCTGAGCGAGGACGACGAAGGGCGGGGCCCGGCCATGG
>NZ_JBHZDA010000187.1:0-5424 GCF_042755665.1 Streptomyces sp. NPDC059142 | reverse complement strand
ACACGTTCCGGTGTGCCGCGGGGCCGGCGCCAGGGGCTGGTCCGGGCCGTCTTCCCGACGGCCGCGGGTCAGCCCCTCTCGCGTGGCCGCAGGCGGGGCCGGGGCCGGGTGCGGGGAGCGGCGTGGAGGCCGAGCAGATGGCCGGCCAGGGTGTCCGGTGTCGGGAAGTCGAAGACGGTCGCGGCGCTGATCCGGAGGCCGGTGACGGCGCCGAGCCGGTTGCGCAGCCGGGTGGCGGTGAGCGAGTCGAAGCCCATGTCGACGAAGCTGCGCCCGGGGGCCACCCCGTCCTCGGTGTCGTGTCCGAGCACCAGGGCCGCGTGCGTACGGACGAGCCGCAACATCTCGGCGCCGCGTTGGTGCTCGGGGAGCGCGCTGAGCCGGCGCCCGAACTCGTCGGGGTCCTGGGCGTACCGTCCCTCCCGGGCCGGGCGCGGACCGCCCGCGGCCCGGCGCATCGCGGGGACGTCGTCGAACAGCCGGGTCAGTGGCCGGGCCTCGGGGGTGGCGGCGACGTGGGCGGCGAGACGGTCCCAGTCGGCGTCGAAGACGGCGACGCGGGTCTCCCCGGCGCGGACGGCGCGGTCGAGCGCCCGCAGGGCGAGGTCCGGTCGCATCGGGGTCAGGCCCTCGTCCCCGGCGGCGTCTTCTCCGGCGGCGGTCCCGGTCCACGGTCCCCAGGCGACACACGTCACGGGCAGCCCGGCGGCCCGGCGCTCCTCGGCAAGGGCGTCCAGGAGGGCGTCGGCCACGGCCCGGCCGGCCCGGCCGGGGGCGCCCGTGACGGCGGCCAGGGACGAGAGGAGCACGAAGGCGGTCGGCTCGGTCCGCTCCCGGGTGAGTTCGTGCAGGTGCCGGGCCGCCTCGGCCCGCTCGCGCAGCGTCTCCTGGAGCCCGGCGACGGTCCGCCCGGCGAGCGTGCCGGTGTCGGGCGCTCCCGCGGTGTGCACGACGGCGGTGAGGGGGCGTGCCGCGGGGACGGCGTCCACCAGGGCGGCCGCGGCGGCCCGGTCGCCGAGGTCGCAGGCCACGAGGTCGGCGGGGGTGCCGAGGGCGGCCAGTTCGGCGCGCAGCGCGTCGGCCTCCTCCGCGCCGGGACCCGGTCGTGAGACGAGCAGGAGGTGTTCGGCCCCGCCGCGGGCCAGGGACAGGGCGACCGTCCGGCCGAGGTCTCCGGTGCCGTCGGTGACGAGGATCGTGCCCCTGGGCGGCCAGGGGGCGGCCGGGGCGGCGGGACGGGACCCGTCCCCGGCGGGGCCGGACGGCGCGGGCCGGGGGGCCGCGGGGGCGGGGGCCCGCAGGACGCGGCGGGCGAAGAGGCCCGCGCCGCGCACGGCGATCTCCCTCTCCCCGGCGGCCTCGCGGTACCCCGCGGTGCCGTCACCGTCGAACGCGCTCGTACTGCGGGCCAGGACGGCTGCGAGCAGTCCGGCCGTCCAGCCGTCGACGCTCGCGGGCAGGTCGACGGTGCCGGTCCAGTGCGCGGAGCCCTCCAGGGCGGCGACGCGCCCGAGCGCCTGGACGGCGAACTGCTCGGGGTGGACGACGGTCTCGGCGTCGCCGACCGCGGCGGCGGACCGGGTGGCGTGCCACACGGGGACACGGCTGCCGTTCTCGTCCAGGGCGCGCAGGAGTTCCAGGGTGAGGGCGACTCCCTCGGGCACCGCGTCGTGCCCGGGGTGGCGTCCCGCGGCGAGGGCCAGCAGGGACAGCACGCCGGAGACGGTGCCGGCGTCGCCCGCCGCGGCGCGGTACTGCCCGGCCAGGGCGTCGGTGCCGGTGACGGGCACGACGACGGGCCGCGCCCCCGGGGTGGACAGCGCCGCGACGAGGTCGGTGACCCAGGGGGCGGCGGCCCGCTCCGCGGGGACGGGCAGGAGCCAGGTGCCGGCCGGTGCCGCGGGCGGCACGGCGACGGCCGTCCAGGCGGTGCGGTGCCGCCAGCCGTCGACGAGCGTGTCCTCGTCCCGGCGGCGCCGGTAGGCGGCCAGCAGGGGCAGCAGCACGGCCGTGGACTCGGTTTCCCCGAGGGCGAGTTCGGCGGCGAGGGCGGCGTCGTCGCCGTCCTCGGTCCGGTGGAGAAGGGTGTCGGCGGTTGTCGGCCGCGGGTTCCCGCCGTCCGAGGGCAGCCAGTAGTCGGCGCGTTGGAAGGCGTACGTGGGCAGGTCGACCGGGTGCGAGGAGCTGTCCGGGGCGGCGAGGACGGCGGACCAGTCGACGTCGGCGCCGCGCGTGAACAGCCGGCCGAGCGCCCGGACCAGGGCGGCACGCTCCCCTTCCTCGGCGCGCAGCGTGGGCACGAACTCGGCGGTGGGCGCGCTGTCCTGGCCCAGAGCGGACAGCACGGCGTCCGGGCCGATCTCGACGAAGGTGGTCACGCCCTGGTCGGCGAGAGCGGTCACCCCGTCGGCGAAGCGGACCGGTTCCCGCACGTGCCGCACCCAGTGCTCCGGCTCCAGCGGCCGGTCCGCGGGCAGGAGTTCTCCGCTCAGGTGGGACATGACGGGAATCTCGGGCACGGCGCAGGTGAGACCCGCCAACTCCGCGCGCAGCGGGGCCAGTACCGGGTCCATGAGCGGCGAGTGGAAGGCGTGCGACACCGTCAGCCGCCGGGTCTTCGCACCGCGCTCCTCCAGACGGGCGACGATCCCGGCGACGGCGTCCCGCGCTCCGGACAGCACGACGGAGTCCGGCCCGTTGACGGCGGCCACGCCGACCTCGTGGCCGCGGTCCGCCAGCAGCGGCACGACGTCGGCCTCCGGGAGCCGGACGGCGACCATCGCACCGCCCTCGGGCAGGCTCCCCATGAGCCGGCCCCGGGCGGCGACGAGCACGCACGCGTCGGCGAGCGTGAGCACACCCGCGACGTGCGCGGCGGTGATCTCGCCGACGGAGTGGCCCGCGACGACGTCGGGACGTACGCCCCAGGAGGTGATGAGCCGGTGGAGCGCGACCTCGACGGCGAACAGCGCGCACTGGGCGTGGAGTGTCCCCGCGAGGGTGCGGGCCGCGTCCTCGCCGGTGTCGAGGACGACGTCCCGCAGGGGCGGTTCGTCGGGCAGCAGGGTGCCGAAGTGGGCGCAGACGGCGTCGAAGGCGTCGGCGAAGACGGGGTGGGTGCGGTACAGCTCGCCCGCCATGCCCGCCCGCTGGCTGCCCTGCCCGGTGAACAGGAAGGCCGTACGTCCGGTGGGCACGCCGCCGGTCACCAGGCGCGGCGCGGGCCGGTCTGCGGCCAGTGCCGCAAGCCCCGCCTCCAGGTCCTCGCGCCGTTCGCCGACGACGGCGGCCCGGTGCTCGAACACCGAGCGCCGGGTGGCCAGTGCGAGGGCCACGTCGTGCGGGGCGGGCGCGGTGCCCGCGGGGAGCTGTCGCAGATGGGCGAGGAGGCGGCGGGCCTGGTCGCGCAGCGCGGCCGGGGAGCGCCCGGAGACGACCCAGGCGACGGGGCAGGCCGGGGTGGCCGGAATGGCGGGGCCGGCCGGGGTGGCGGGCGCCGGGGTGTTCTCCTCTTCCCGGGGAGCCTCCTCGATGATGACGTGGGCGTTGGTGCCGCTGATGCCGAAGGAGGACACGCCGGCCCGCCGGGGCCGTTCACCGGCGGGCCAGGCCAGGGAGTCACGCAGCAGTTCCACGCCGCCGCCCGACCAGTCGACGTGGTCCGAGGGTTCGCCCAGGTGCAGCGAGCGCGGCAGCACGCCGTGCCGCATCGCCTGCACCATCTTGATGATGCCCGCCGCTCCGGCGGCGGCCTGGGTGTGTCCGATGTTGGACTTCACCGAGCCGAGCCGCACGGGGGTGGCGTCGGCGCCGCGCTGCGCGCCATAGGTGGCGATCACGGCCTGCGCCTCGATCGGGTCGCCGAGCCGGGTGCCGGTGCCGTGCGCCTCGACGGCGTCGATGTCGGCGGCCGTCAGCCGGGCATCGGCGAGGGCGGCACGGATGACGCGCTGCTGGGAGGGGCCGTTGGGGGCGGAGAGGCCGTTGGAGGCGCCGTCCTGGTTCGTGGCGGTGCCGCGCACCAGGGCGAGGACGCGGTGCCCGTTGCGGCGGGCGTCCGACAGCCGTTCCACCAGCAGGACGCCGGCGCCCTCGGCGAGCGAGGTGCCGTCCGCGTCGGCGGAGAACGGCTTGCAGCGCCCGTCGGGTGCCAGGCCGCGCTGGCGGCTGAAGCCCATGAGGGCGCCCGGTCCGGGCATCACGGCGACTCCCCCGGCCAGCGCGAGGTCGCACTCTCCGGTCCGCAGCGCCCGGACGGCCATGTGCAGGGCCACGAGCGAGGACGAGCAGGCGGTGTCCACGGTGACGGCCGGGCCTTCGAGCCCCATGACGTAGGCGACCCGCCCGGAGACCACGCTGCCGGCGGTGCCGGTGATCAGGTGTCCCTCGGTGCCCTGTCCGGCGTCGTGGAGGCGGGGCCCGTACTCCTGGTAGTGCGAGCCGACGAACACTCCGGTACGGCTGCCGCGCAGCGTCGCGGGGACGATGCCGGCCTGCTCGACCGCCTCCCAGCCGGTCTCCAGGAGCAGCCGCTGCTGGGGGTCGGCGGCCAGCGCCTCGACCGGCGGGATGCCGAAGAACTCGGCGTCGAAGCGTCCCGCGTCGTGGAGGAACCCGCCCTCCCGGACGTATATCCGGCCGGGTGTGTCCGGGTCGGGGTCGTACAGGTGGTCGAGGTCCCAGCCGCGGTCGGTGGGCAGTCGGCCGATGGCGTCGCCGTGGGAGGCGACGAGGCGCCACAGCTCCTCGGGGGTGGTGACGCCGCCGGGGTAGCGGCACGCCATGCCGACGATGGCGATCGGGTCGTCGGCCACGGGGGCGGCGGGACCGTCGGGGTTCTCCCGCGCCGGTACGGCGGTGGCGTGCTCGGGGCCGAGGATCTCGGCGAGGAGGTGATCGGTGAGCGCGGCGCAGGTGGGGTGGTCGAAGGCCAGTGTGGCCGACAGCCGCAGTCCGGTGGCCGTGCCGAGCCGGTTCCGCAGGTCGACGGCGGTCAGCGAGTCCAGCCCGAGGTCCTTGAAGGCACGGTCCGGCGGAACCGCGTCCGTGTCGGCGTGGCCGAGGACGGTGGTCACCTGGGCGCGGACCAGGTCGAGCAGCGTGTCATGGCGCTCGGCGGGCCGCTGTCCGAGCAGTGACGCGCGCAGCGCCGCGGCCCGGTCCTCGGCGCCGGCGCCCTTGTGGGGCGTGGCGGCGGTCAGCCGGCGGCGTCGGGGTGTTGTCGGCTGGCGGATCAGGGCGCGGAGCATGGGATGGGCGGACGCGTCGCTCGCACCGGCCGACGCGAGGTCGAGCCGGGCAGCCATAAGCAGACTCTCCGACGACACCGCGGCACGATCGAACAACTCCAGCCCCTGCGCACTGGACATCGGCACCACACCCATCCGACCCATCCGCGCCAGATCACCCTCCCCCAAACCCCCC
>NZ_JBHZDA010000186.1:0-5424 GCF_042755665.1 Streptomyces sp. NPDC059142 | reverse complement strand
CGGCGTGATCAAGATGGTTGAGGCGTTGCGGCACGGGGTGCTGCCTGCCTCCCTGCACGCGGACGACCCGTCGCCGCACGTCGACTGGTCCTCCGGCGCCGTGCGCCTGCTGGCGGAGTCGCGTGACTGGCCGGAGGCCGGGCGCCCCCGCCGGGCGGGCGTGTCCTCCTTCGGGATCAGCGGCACCAACGCCCACGTGATCATCGAGCAGGCCTCCGCCACGGCCGAGCCCGCACGCCACCGCGACCTGCCGTCCGTGGTGCCGTGGGTGCTTTCCGGTTGTGGTGAGGCTGCCCTGCGGGCGCAGGCTGAGCGGTTGGTGGCGTTTGTCGGGGCGCGGCCGGATGTGTCCGCGGCCGATGTGGGTCTTTCCTTGGTGGCGGGTCGTGCGGTGCATGGTTGTCGTGCGGTGGTTGCGGGTGGCTCGCGGGAGGAGCTGCTGGACGGGGTGCGGGCGTTGGCGCGGGGTGCTGTGGGTGCTGGTGTGGTGCCGGTGGGGGGTGAGGGGGCGCGGACGGTGTTCGTGTTTCCCGGGCAGGGTTCGCAGTGGGTGGGTATGGCGGTGGAGTTGTTGGCTGGGGTGCCGGTGTTCGCGGAGCGGATGGGTGAGTGTGCTGTTGCGTTGGAGCCGTTTTTGGATGTGCCGTTGTTGGGGGTGTTGGGGGATGCGGTTGCTTTGGGGCGGGTGGAGTTGGTGCAGCCTGCGTTGTGGGCGGTGATGGTGTCGTTGGCGGCGGTGTGGGAGTCGTTCGGGGTGCGTCCTGCTGCGGTGGTGGGTCATTCGCAGGGTGAGATTGCGGCTGCGGTGGTGGCGGGTGCGTTGAGTGTGGAGGACGGGGCGCGGGTGGTGGCGTTGCGGAGTCGGGCGATCGCTGCGGGGCTGGCCGGTCGTGGGGGCATGGTGGCGGTGCAGCGTCCGGTGGTGGAGGTGGAGGAGTTGCTGGTGGCGTTCGGGGGGCGGGTGACGGTCGCCGCGGTCAACGGCCCCGGTTCGACGGTCGTTTCCGGTGACAGCGACGCGCTGGAGGGGCTGATGGCGGCATGCGAGGCCGGGGGTGTACGGGCCCGCCGCATTCCCGTCGACTACGCCTCCCACTCCGCACACGTCGACACCGTGACCGACCGGATCCTCGCCGACCTCGCCCCGATCCGGGCGGGCCGCGCCGAGGTGCCCTTCCTGTCCACGGTCACCGGCGACTGGCTCGGCGACGATGTCCCGGACGCCGCCTACTGGGTGCGCAACCTGCGCCGGCCGGTCCGCTTCGAACAGGCCGTACGCGAGCTGGCGGCCGAAGGCTTCGACGCGTTCGTGGAATGCAGCGCCCACCCGGTCCTGACCGGGAGCGTCACGCACACCCTGGAGGAAGCCGGTCGCGACGCGGTCGTCGTCGGATCGCTGCTCCTCGGTGACGGCGGCCCGCGACGCCTGCTCACCTCGCTGCGCGAGGTTTTCGTCCACGGCGTCCCGGTGGACTGGACGCAGCCCTACACCGGTACCGGCGCCCGCCGGATCCCCCTGCCCTCCTACGCCTTCCAGCGTGAACGCTACTGGCTCGGCCCCGACACCGGCACCGGTTCCCGGGACGTGGAGACCGCCGGACTCGTACCGGCCCGCCATCCGCTGCTCGGGGCCGCGTTGCGCACCGCCGCCGACGAGAGCCTCGTCCTGACCGGACGCCTCACCGCGCACACCCACCGCTGGCTCTACGACCACGCCATCGGCACCCTCCCGCTGCTGCCCGGCACGGCCCTCCTCGAACTGGCCGCGCAGGCCGGCGAGCGGTACGGCACCCCGCACATCGACGAACTCACCCTGCACACCCCACTGCCGCTGCCCGCGCCGGGCGACGCCACCGACCTCCAGGTCACCGTCACCGCCGCCCCCGACAGCCCCGGCCGGGCCACCGCCACCGTGCACACCCGCCCCGCGACCGACGCCCCCACGGCCCCCGGCGACACCCGGACACCCTGGACGCACCACGCCACGGCCACCCTCGGCGCGGCCCCCGCCGGTACCGTCCCCGCCGAAGACCTCCCGGCACCCGACTGGGCCGCCGCCTGGCCGCCCCCGGGCACCACCGAGAGGGACCTCACCCACCTCTACGCCGAACTGGCCGACGACGGGTACTCCTACGGTCCCGCCTTCCAGTGCCTGACCCGGCTCCGGGAGGCCCCCGACGGGACCGTCTACGCGGAGACACGGCAGCCCGAGCGGGACGGCGCCGAAGCCGTGGACGACTCCGGCTTCGCCCTCCACCCGGCGCTCCTCGACGCGGTCCTGCACGCCGTGCTCACCACCGCGCCCCCCGGGGAGGGCCTGCGCCTGCCGTACGCCTTCGGCGGCGTGACGGTCCACACACCCGGCGCCCGCTCGCTGCGTGCCCGGATCACCCGCACCGGCGAGACGGACATCCGCGTCGACCTCGCCGAACCGTCCGGGCAGCCGGTCGCGAGCATCGGCTCGCTCACCCTGCGCCCGGCCGACCCCGCGCGCCTCACCGCGTCGGCGGGCGCGGCAGCCCGGTCGTCGTTCGCCGTGACGTGGGAACCGCTGCCGCTGCCCGCCGACCCGCGGCCCGCCGGCCGGTGGGCCCTGCTGGGCGATGCCGACAGCGGGCACACGGCCCCGGACGTCCTGGACGCGCTCCGGGAGACCGGCGCCGCCCCGGACACCTACCGGCACCTCGACGACCTGCGCGCCGCCCTCGACGCCGGGGCCCCCGTACCCGACATCCTCGTGTGGCCCGTGCCGCCCACGGACGACGACACCGTAACCGCCGCCCACGCGCACGCGTCGGCGGCCCTGGAGACCGCCCGCGCCCTCCTCCTGGACGAGCGGACCGCCACCACCCGGCTCCTCGCCGTCACCCAGGGTGCCGTCGGCCCGGACCCCGCGCCCGACATCGCCGCCGCCACCGTCTGGGGCCTCCTGCGCTCCGCGCACACCGAGACGCCCGGACGGTTCCACCTGATCGACACCGACCGGCACCCCGCGTCGCTGCGGTCCCTGCCCGCCGTCGTCGAGAGCACCGAACCCCAGGTCGCGCTACGGGCCGGCCAGGCCCACGCCCCCCGGCTCACCCGCCTCACGACCCCGACCGCCGACGACACCACCCCGTCCTTCGGCCCCGACGGCACGGTCCTGATCACCGGCGCGTCCGGCCACATCGGCCACCTCCTCGCCCGGCGCCTGGTCCACGAGTACGGCGTACGCAGCCTGGCGCTCGTCAGCAGGCGCGGCGCCGAGGCGACCCGCGACCTCGCGGCCGAACTCACCGCGGCCGGCTGCGAGGTGACGGCACTCGCCTGCGACGCGGCGGACCACGACGCCCTCCACGCGGCGCTCGACAGCCTCCGCGCCGACCACACCCTCACGGCGGTGGTGCACGCCGCGGGCACGCTCGACGACGCCGCCGTCACCTCCCTGACCCCCGACCAGCTCACCACCGTGCTGCGCCCCAAGGTGGACGCCGCCTGGAACCTGCACGACCTCACCCGCGAGGACCCGCTGACCGCGTTCGTCCTCCTGTCGTCCGTCTCCGGCGTGCTCGGCGGCGCCGGACAGGCCAACTACGCCGCGGCCAACGCCTTCCTCGACGCACTGGCCGTCCACCGCGCCGGCCTCGGACTGCCCGGACAGTCCCTCGCCTGGGGGCTGTGGGAGCAGGACGACCTCAGCGGCGGGATGGCCGCCGGCCTCGACACCACCGACCGGGCACGCCTGGCCCGCCTCGGAGTGGTGCCGATGCCCGAGGACGAGGCCCTCGCCCTGTTCGACCACGCGGTCACCGACCCGAGTCCGCTCGTCGTGCCCACGAAGCTGGACCTGCGGCCGGTCCGCGAGCGAGCCGCCCGGGAAGGCGTCCCGGCACTGCTCCGCGGCCTGGTCCGCCCGCCCCGGCCGACGGGCGACGACGCGCCGTTCGCCGAACGCCTGTCGGCCCTCGCCCCCGACGAGCGGGTCGGCATGGTCCTCGCACTCGTGCGGGACCTGGCCTCCTCCGTGCTGGGCCACGCGTCGGCCGAACGTGTCTCCGCGACGCGCTCCTTCCGGGACATCGGCTTCGACTCGCTCAGCTCACTCGAACTGCGCAACCGGCTGAACAACGCGACCGCCCTGCGCCTGCCCGCCGGGCTGCTGTTCGACCACCCCACCGCCACCGACCTGGCCGCGTTCCTGGTGAGCGAACTGGTGGACACCGCCCCCGTGCCCGAGCCGCCGGAGCCGCCCACGGCCCCCACCGACGAGCCCCTCGCCATCGTCGGTATGGCCTGCCGCTACCCCGGAGGCGTGAGCGGCCCCGAGGAACTGTGGCAGCTGATGTCCGACGGAGCCGACGGCATCGGCGCCTTTCCGGCCGACCGCGGCTGGGACCTCGACGCGCTCTACCACCCCGACCCCGATCACGCCGGCACGACGTACACCCGCGAGGGCGGCTTCCTGTACGACGCGGGCGACTTCGACGCCGGCTTCTTCGGCATCTCGCCGCGTGAGGCGCTGGCGATGGACCCGCAGCAGCGGCTGCTGCTGGAGACCTCCTGGGAGGCGCTGGAGCAGGCGGGGCTCGACGCGGGCGCCCTGAAGGGCAGCCGCACCGGCGTCTTCGCGGGACAGGTCTACCACGACTACGCCCAGCCCTTGGAGCGGACGCCGGAGCATGTCGAGGGGCTCCTGATGACCGGCGGCGCCGGCAGTGTGCTGTCCGGCCGGGTGGCTTACACGTTCGGGTTCGAGGGGCCGGCGGTGACGGTCGACACGGCGTGTTCGTCGTCGCTGGTGGCGGTGCACCTGGCCGGCCGGGCGCTGCGGTCGGGGGAGTGCGACCTCGCGCTGGCCGGCGGCGTGACCGTCATGGCCACCCCGAACCCGCTGATCCAGTTCGGCCGGCAGCGCGGACTGGCGCCGGACGGCCGGTGCAAGCCGTTCTCCGCCGACGCCGACGGCATCGCGATGGCCGAGGGCGTCGGCGTCCTGGTGCTGGAGCGGCTGTCGGACGCCCGCCGCAACGGCCACCGGGTGCTCGCGGTCGTACGGGGCAGCGCCGTCAACCAGGACGGGGCCAGCAACGGCCTGACGGCGCCCAACGGACCGTCCCAACAGCGCGTGATACGGGCGGCGTTGGCCGACGCAGGGCTCGGGACCTCGGACGTCGACGCGGTCGAGGCACACGGCACCGGCACCTCCCTCGGCGACCCGATCGAGGCGGAGGCGCTGCTGGCGACGTACGGAGAGGGACGCGACCGGCGGCGGCCGTTGTGGCTGGGCTCCGCCAAGTCGAACATCGGGCACACCCAGGCGGCGGCGGGCGTCGCCGGCGTGATCAAGATGGTTGAGGCGTTGCGGCACGGGGTGCTGCCTGCCTCCCTGCACGCGGACGACCCGTCGCCGCACGTCGACTGGTCCTCCGGCGCCGTGCGCCTGCT
>NZ_JBHZDA010000185.1:0-5548 GCF_042755665.1 Streptomyces sp. NPDC059142 | reverse complement strand
GCTACGGGGTGCCGGCGGCCAGTGTGGCCGGCGGCGCGCTGTGCCTGCTGATCCTCGCGGCGGGCCTGGCGGCACCCTGCTGGTCGTCGCGCCCCGGGCGCCGGGCGCGGAGCTGCTGGCCCTCGCCGGGCGGCACGGTCTGCGGCTGCGCCCGCTGACGGCGGACGACGACCTCGACGCCCTGGTGGAGGAGGTGGACCCGGCCGCCGTCGCCTGGGACACGGCGGCGGCCGGCCCCGGCGCCTGGCCGAGCGCCCAGCACCTCCACGACCATCCCCGGCTGCGGCACACGCCGTTCCTGCTCCTCGGCGCGGAGGGCCAGGACCTCTCCCGTACGCTCAGGGCGCTGCGCCCCGCCGGGCTGCGCCAGCCGGTGATCGCCGTCGCCGCCTCGGAGCGCTCCCGCAAGGAGTGCGTCCGGCTGGTGGCGGCGGCGCTGCCCGACCATCCGCTGCGGCTGGCGCCGGACGGGACGACGGCGCTGGCCCTGGTCGCCGAGGAGCCGCCCGCGCTGCTCCTGCTGGAGCGGACGCTCCCCGACATGCACGCGCTCGACGTGGTCGACCATCTGCACCACGGCGGCGAGGGCGCCCCCTGCGCCGTCGTCGTCCTGAGCGACCAGGGCTTCACCCCGGCCGACGCCCGCCGCGCGGGGCCGCACCGCGCGCTGCTCCTGCTGGACCACGCGGTGCTCGGCGCCGAGGGGGCGGCGGCGCTGCTCGGCCGTACGGCGCGGGAACACGCGTCCTGCGCCGCCCGTTCCCCCACCCCGGTCAACGCCGCGCTGGTCTTCCTGTACGAGCACTACCGGCACCGGATCTCGCGCTGGCAGATCGCGGAGGCCGCCGGGGTCAGCGCCGACCATCTGGGCCGGCTCTTCCACCAGCGGTACGGGGTGACGGTGTGGGAGTACCTCACACGGTTACGGGTCCAGCGGGCGGGGATCCGGCTGCGGCACAGCGGCGACTCCATCAGCAGCGTCGCCAGAGCGGTGGGGTTCCGCGACCGCGCGTACTTCAGCCGGGTGTTCCGCCGCGTCACCGGCGAGGCGCCGCACGCCTTCCGCAGCCGGGGACCCGAGGAGCACGCGGACTGACGGCCCGCCTCCGCGGGTCAGTGCGGCCGGCCGGCCTCCGTGGCGAGGACGAGTGTCACCTCCACCGGGGCTCCGGAGGGCAGGCTCGCCACTCCGACGGCGGTACGGGCCGGGGGCGGTCCGGCCAGCAGTTCGCGCAGCCGGGCGCTGGCGCCGTCCGCGACCGCGCTGTGCGCGGTGAAGGCGGCGGTCGCGGCGAGATGGACGGTCATGGAGAGCGCGGGGCCGAGCCGCACGCCCGCCCCGGCCGCCGCCGCCCGGCCCGCCTCGACGGCGCGCTCCGCGGCGAGCGCGGCCAGCGGGGCGGCGTCCTCGGCGGAGAGGTCCGCGCCGAGGATCCCGGCCGTGAGGACACCGCCGCCGGCCCGCGGGGTCATCCCGGCGGTGAAGACCAGTCCGCCCGCCACGCGCGCGGCGGCGTAGTCGCCCGCGGGGACGGGCGCGTCCGGAACCGTACGGTTCACCGGCCCGGCTCCGTGTCGCAGGACGTGAGGACCTCGTGTCCGGTCTCCGTGATCAGGACGGTCGCGGAGAAGCCGATACCCGCGGTGTCCCGCAGCCGCAGCGTGGGGACGACATGGACCACCATGCCCGGGGCGAAGAGCCGCTGTTCGTTCTCGCCGAGGGAGAGCAGGTGGCCCTCGCCCCAGTCCGGCGCGAAGGCGATCCCGACGGAGTAGCCGCTGCGCTTGCGGTACGTGTGGGCGAGGCCCGCGTCCGCGATGGCCGCCTTGCACGCCGCGTGCGCCGCCGCCGGTGAGCCGCCGGGCACGACCTCGGCCAGGGCCGCGTCCCTGGCCGCCGCGCAGGCCGGGGCCATGGCCGCGGCCTCACCCGTCAGGGCGCCGGTCCATACGGTGTGCATGAGGGGCGCGTTGTAGCGTCCCGTGGTCGCCGACATCTCCAGCAGGACGGCCTCGTCCCTGCCGATGACCCGGTCGGTCCAGCTCGCGTGGATGGTGCCGGCGCGGGGGCCCGAGGCGACGAACGGCTCCATGCCGAAGTACTCGGAGCCGGACGAGATCAGACCGCCGAACGCGGCGGCGGCCACATCGCGCTCGGACGCGCCGGGGACCGCGGCGGCCACCGCCGCGGCCATGCCCGCGTTGGTGCTCCGGGCGGCGGCCCTGATCTGTTCGATCTCCAGCGGCGACTTGACGAGCCGGGCCGCCGCCAGCGCGTCGTCGATGTGCGTCACGCGGGCGCCCGCCGTCTCCAGCAGGCCGCCGAGCCGCAGGAAGAGCTCGGGCGGCAGGAACCAGGAACGTGCCTCGACCCCGACCGCCCGTGCGCCGGGGGCGAGTTCGGCGAGCAGGTCGGCGGTGGCCCGTACCGGGTCGGAGCTGTCCGGGTAGCCGGTGATCCGTTCGAAGTAGGTGGTCCCGGCCGCGTTGACGGTCTCGGTCTCCCGCATGAGGAGGGCCGCTTCGCCGTCGGCGGTGACGATCAGACACTGGTACGTGTAGTAGCCGGGCGTGGCGTGGCCGGAGAGGTAGCAGACGTTCTCCGGGGTGTGCACGACGACCGCGTCCAGCTCCTTCTCCTTGAGGGTGGCGCGCAGCGCGGTCAGCCGCCGGTCGTACTCGGACGCGGGGAAGACGGGGGTCATGGAGGGCTCCTGGGGTGGTGCGGGGGCAGGGGTCACGGGGCGGGGATGCGGGTGAGCGGGGGCGGGGGCGGATCGCCCAGCAGGTCGGTGCGGAGATCGGCGAGGTACGGCAGCCCGCTCCGTACGGCCGCCGTCCCCGTCGCCGACACGGTGACGACGCGCAGCTCGCTCACGTCGTCCGCGCAGCGGGCCAGCGGCAGGCCGTCGGGGCCCCACGCCCCGCTGCGGCCGAAGTAGTGCTCCCCCGCGAGGTCGCCGACCGCGTTGACGGCCACGACGCAGACGGTGTTCTCGACCGCCCGCGCCGGGTGGTAGACGCCGTAGCGGTACGCGGTCGGGCCGGTGGCGAACGCCGAGCCGAACAGCACGGCGTGGGCTCCTGCCCGGGCGTAGGCGCGGGTCAGCTCGGGGAAGCCGGCGTCGTAACAGATGCCGAGGCCGACCGAGACCCCGCCGTCCTCGATCAGGACGAGTCCGGTGCCGGGGTCGAAGGCGTCGCGTTCGCCCTGCCAGAGGTGGGTCTTGCCGTAGTGGCCGCGCACCGCCCCGGCCGGGTCGAGGACGAGCAGCGCGTTGTGCGGCCGGCCCGCCGTGGTGACGGCGGCGCCGAGGAGGACCCAGACGCCGGCCGCTGCCGCGGCCTCCGCGAGGGGGGCGAGCGGCGAGCCGGGGGCGGGCGCCGTCCCGTCGGGCGGCGGGACGAGGCAGTGGGCCGCGGGGTCGGCGGCGATCGCCTCCGGGTCGTATCCGCAGGCGAACAGCTCGGGCAGGGCCAGGACGCGGGCCCCGCGCCGCCCGGCCTCGGCCGTCAGGCGGGCGGCCAGGGCGAGGTTGGCGTGGAGGTCTCCGGGCAGGCTCGGCGCCTGGCCGAGGGCGATCCTCAGCTCCATACCGGCCCCTCCCCGCTGCCGCCCGCGGTGGCGAGCGCTTCGGTGAGGACGGCCCGGTAGAGGCCGACGGAGCCGGTCAGTTCGTCGAGGGCGATGTGTTCGTCGACCGCGTGCATCACGTCGAGCCGGCCGGGGCCGCAGACCAGGGCCGGTACGCCCGCCGCCCGGAAGTGCGTCATGTCGCAGTTGACGGTGAGTCCGCCGAGGCTGTCGTCGGCGCCGGCCGCCGCCAGCGCCCGGCGGCACAGCGCCACGAAGGGGTGGTCCTCGGGGGTCTCGGAGGGGCCGCCGGTGCTCGGGGCGCACGCGACGACGGAGGCGCTCGCGCCGTGCCCGCCGTCCGTCGCGCCCGCGTTGAACTCGGCGAGGACCGCGCCGACCTCGGCGAGCACGGACTCCTGGGTCTCACCGGGCACCAGCCTCCGGTCCAGGGTGATCCGGCAGCGTTCGGGTACGGCGTTGGGCGCCTCACCGCCCTCGATGAGTACGGGGGTGCAGGTGGGCGCGGAGAGCAGCGGGTGGCCCTGGGCGGCGAGGGAGCCGGCGTACCGCTCCAGCAGGGAGATCACGGTGGCGGCGGCGGTCACGGCGTTGACGCCCTGGGCCGGGGTGGCGGCGTGCGCGGCCCGTCCGACGACCTCGACGACGGGGCGGACCGAGCCCTTGTGCGCGGTCAGCAGCCGCATCCCGGTGGGCTCCCCGACGATGACGGCGTCGGGCAGCCTGCCCTCGCGGGCCAGCAGGGGTACGAGATGGCGGGCGCCCAGGGAGTCGCCCTCCTCCTGCGACACGGCGGAGAAGACGATCTCCCCGCGGGTGGGGCCGGTACCGGCGTCGGCCGCCCGCGCCACCTCGATCGCGGCACACGCCATGGCGGCCAGGGGCCCCTTGGCGTCCGCGGTGCCCCGGCCGTACAGCTTGCCGTCGCGCAGCGTGGGGGTGAAGGGCGGGCTGGTCCAGCCTGCGCCCGCGGGGACGACGTCCAGGTGCGAGTTGAGCATGAGGACGGGTCCGCCAGGGCCGAAGCGGCGGCGCGCGGTGAGGTTGACGCGCCCGGGGGCCAGCTCTTCGGTCTCCACGGCGAAACCGGCGCCGGAGAGCGCGGTGGCGAGGAGGGCGGCGGTGGACTCCTCCTCGCCGGTGGGGGTGGTGGAGTCGCAGGCGACCATGGCGGTGAGGAGGGCGGTCACATCCACGGTGGTGGCGGTTGCGGTGGTGCTCATGTCGGGAACGTCCTTGCTCGGTCCGGTGGGCTCAGGGGGTGTGCGGGGGCGGTGCCCACGGGGGTCAGCGCCGCCGGGTCGACGCCGACCCGTACGCCGAGGCCCGCGCCGTCCGGCAGCAGGACGGCGCCCCGGTGGAGGGTGAGACCGTCGGTGACGTCGTGCGCGAGGTGGGCGCAGCCCCAGAGTTCGGCCACCTCCACGGCGAGGCCGGCGGCGAGGTGGGCGGTGGTCGCGCAGCCGAGGCGGCCGCAGTCCATCTGGCCGAGGCCGACGTGGAGTCCGCGCGAGCGGGCCGCGCCGACGGCCGCCGCCAGCGCGTCGACGGTGCCCGCCTTCTCCAGCTTGAGGTGGACGCCGTCGGCGGCGCCCGCGTCGGCGACGGCGTGCACCGAGGCCGCGTCGCGCACCGACTCGTCGGCCCAGACGGGCACGGGCGAGTCCGTGCGTACGGCGGCCATCGCCGCCAGGTCACCGGGCGGGGTGGGCTGTTCCAGCCAGGCGACGCCGTGGTCGGCGAGCCACCGGACGGCGGCGCGGGCGGTGGCCACGTCCCAGCCGCCGTTGGCGTCGGCGGCGAGGACGACCGTACCGGCGCCCGTGACGCGGTCGACGGCGCGGCGTACGGCGCCCACCCGGGCCCGGTCGCGGTCCTGGTCGCCGCCGACGCGGATCTTGACCCGGCCGAAGCCGGCCACCGCGGCGGCGGTCGCCACCGCGGCGGCCTCCT
>NZ_JBHZDA010000184.1:0-5638 GCF_042755665.1 Streptomyces sp. NPDC059142 | reverse complement strand
CCGGGGCGGTGGGGTTATTATCCTCGGGATACCCGGGGGGCGCGGGGCGCGCGAGCGGTCCGTGGGCGGTGGCCCGGCCGTGGGACGTGGCCCGTCCATGCGCGGCCGTGGGCCGTGGCCCATCCGGCGCGGCAGGACACGCGGCCGGGCCGGGGCGCGGTGGACCCGCACCCCGGCCCAGCCCGGACCGGCCCAGCCCGGCCGCGTCACTCCTGCGCGGAAGCCGCCCCCAGCAGTCCCCTGATCCGGGTGGTCGCCGTGCGGAACTCGGGGCGTCCGAGGGTCGCCGTGTACTCCCGTTCCGCCGGGAGGCCCACGTCGATGATCTCCGTGATCGTGCCGGGGCGCGGGCTCATCACCACCACGCGCTGGGCCAGATAGACCGCTTCCGAGATGGAGTGGGTGACGAGCAGCACCGTGGTGCCGGTCTCGCGCCAGATGCGGTTCAGCTCCATGTTGAGCTGTTCCCGCGTCAACGCGTCGAGCGCCCCGAACGGCTCGTCCATCAACAGGACGGGCGGCGCGTGGAGCAGCGCCCGGCAGAGCGCGACGCGCTGCTGCATACCGCCGGAGAGTTCGTGCGGATACGCGTCCTCGAACCCGGTGAGTCCGGTCATCGCGATGAGTTCGTCGGCCCGTTCGCGCGCCGCGGCGGCGTCCGTCCGCCGTATCTCCGCCTGGAGCAGGATGTTGCGGCGGGCGGTGCGCCACTCCAGCAGCGCGGCGCGCTGGAACACGTAGCCGATGTCGTGCCGCGGCCCCTCGACCGGCCGGCCGTGCAGCCGTACCCCGCCCTCGGACGCGGTCAGCAGGCCCGCCACGAGTTTGAGGAGGGTGGACTTGCCGCAGCCGGAGGGCCCGACGAGGGCGACGAACTCGCCGGGCGCCACATCGAGCGAGACCCCGCTCAAGGCCGTGACCTCGCGTTTCTTCGTACGGAACCGGACGGCCACCTCGTCCAGGCGGACCGCGGGCGCGCCCGGGGGCTCGGTGGTGTTCTGCGCGCCGTCCCGCCGCGCCGCCGGATCCTGGAGCTTCGCGTCCCTGGCCATGGTGTGTCCGCCTATCCCTTCAGCGCCGTGCCGCTGTCCCAGTACTCCTGTACGGCCTTCGGGCTCTTCACCAGTCCGGCCCGCGCGAGGATGTCGATGGTCCGCCGCCAGTCGCCCTCGGTGTTGACGCCCGGGGCGGCGCCGCGTGTGGCGTCGGTGTGCAGCAGGGTCACCGTCGTGGCGAACTGCTCCGACAGGACGTTCCTGGGCGGCAGTTGCTCCGAGGCGCCGCCCATCGCGGCGACGGCGGGGTCCGGTGCCTTCTCGGCCGCCGCCCATGACTCGCTGACGGCCCGCACCATGCGCCGGGCCAGATCGCCCCGTTCGGCGAGGAGGCGCCGGCCGGCGATCAGACCGTTGGAGTAGAAGTTGAGCCCGTGGTCGGAGAAGCGGAGGTAGGAGACCTCCTTCTTGGCCTTGTCCTTCATGGTCGGGCCCTGGTCGCTGGCGTAGCCGAGCAGCGCGTCCGTCTTGCCCGAGATCACAGCGGCGATCTTGCCCGCCGGGTCGGTGTTCTGGATCGTGACGTCCGACTCCTTCAGCCCGTTCTTCTCCAGGAAGATCGGGAAGGTCTTGGTGAGCGCGTCCCCCGCCGTGCCCGCGATCGTCTTGCCCTTGAGGTCGGCGGGTGTGGTGACGTTCTCGCTCTCGAAGAACTGCACGGACGACGGGGTCGTCTGGAGGAAGACCCCGAGGCTCTTCACACCGACGCCCTGGTCCACCCCGCTGAGCAGGGCGGGGGTGTCGGCCCAGCCGAAGTCGGTCTGTCCCGCGGCGGTCGCCTGTACGGTCTTCTGCGACCCCTGACCGGCCCTGATCGTCAGGTCGATGCCGTGCTTCTCGAAGATCTTCCGCTGCTTGCCGTAGTAGAACGGCGCGTGTTCGCCGTACGGATACCAGTTGAGTGTCAGGGTCACCTGGTCGAGCTTCTTGCCGGAGTCGCTGGTGGTGGTCCCCGCGCCGTCCTCACCGCAGGCGGTGGTGGCGACCAGGAGCAGTGGTACGAGACCGATCAGGAGTCTGCGCGGGTACATGGCTTGGCCCTTCCCGGAACGGGGTCGAGTCGTGCTCAGTAGGTGGTGGTGACGTCCGTGTCCCGGCGGCTCGCGTGCCAGGGCAGCAGCAGCCGCTCGGCGATCTCGACCAGCGCGAAGAGGACGACGCCGATCAGCGACATTACGAGGAGACCCGCGAAGAGCATCGGGGTGTCGAGGTTGCCGTTCGCCTGGAGGATCACATAGCCGAGTCCCTCGTTGGCGCCGACGAACTCGCCGACGACGGCGCCTGTCACCGCCAGTGTCACGGCGACCTTGAGCCCGGAGAAGAGATGGGGCAGCGAGGCCGGGAAGCGGATCTTGACGAAGGTCTGCCAGGGTTTCGCGCCCATCGTCGCGGAGAGCTGGAGCATCTCCGGGTCGACCGCCTTGAGACCGGTCACCATCGAGATCACCACGGGGAAGAAGGCGATGAGGACGGCGATCAGGATCTTCGGGGTGATCCCGAAGCCGAGCCAGACCACGAACAGCGGCGCCACCGCGATCTTCGGCACCACCTGGGCGAAGAGCAGCAGGGGGTAGAGGGTCCGCTCCACGGTCGACGAGCGGACCATCACCACCGCCGCGAACACACCGACCACGGCGGCGATGAGGAAGCCAAGGAGTGTCTCGTACGTCGTCACCCAGGTGTGGTGCCAGAGGTACCCCGCCTTCCCCGTCAGCACGTCGAGCGTGGCGCCGGGCGAGGGGACGAGATACGGCTCGACGAGTTCGGCGGCGGCGATCGCCCACCAGAGCGCGGCGCAGCCGACCAGCAGCGCGACGGGGCGTTTACCGGCCTCGACGGCGCGGGCGATCCGCTCCCCGGCGCCGGGCCTCGCGCGCCGCGGCGCGGGAGAGGGAGGAACGGGCAGGACGCTCTGGCTCACTGTGAACTCCTCGGGGTCACCCGGTGGTTGTCACGTGCGCTGCGCCTTGGGGGAACACTCTTCGGAGGACCTGTCGCGCACCGCTCCGGCCGACGCCCGGCCTGGGACCGAGACGCTGAAAGCGCTTTCCAACAGGATTGATCCGTCACGCTAGTGACTGCCCGTCCGTGTGGTCAAGAGGCTGTTCCGAGGTTAGGCCAGGCCGTCCTCCCGGCGGTGGATCTGCGACATCAGTTGCGCCGCGCACGCCTTGATGGTGTCGAGCCCGGCGCGCCCCCACCGCCGGGGCTCGGTGTCGGCCACGCAGACGGTGCCCAGCGCCATCCCCGTACGGTCGATGAGGGGCGCCCCGAGGTAGGAGCGGATGCCGCTCTCGTCCACGAGCGCGTTCCCGGCGAAGCGCGGGAAGTCGCGGACGTCCTCCAGGACCAGTGCCTTGCGCCGTACCACCACATAGGGGCAGTAGCCGTGGTCGCGGGACTTGAGTCGCTGCTCGGCCCCGCCGGGCGGGATGTGCAGTCCCGCGAAGAACTGCCTTTCCGCGTCGAGGAAGTTGACCATCGCGTAGGGGGCGGCCGTCATCCGGGCGAGCTGTCCGGCGAAGGCGTCGAGGGCCGGTTCCGGGCGTTCGCCGAGCCCGAGCCCGCGCAGCCGTACCGCCCGCTGGGGCGCCTCCTGGTCGACGGGGGTGAGCAGCAGCCGGGCGATCGGGTCGTACCTCATCCGCGTACTCCGTCGCTCGGGGCGGTCGCCGCCGACGCCCTCATTCGGCGGGCTCCGGCGCCGGGGCGGGCGCGAAGGCCACCGGGGGCGGGGAGAGGGCCGGGGGCGGGGAGGGAGGCGGGGCCGCGGAGGGAGGCGGCGTGGGGGCCGGGGAGGAGGTGAGGAGGTGCTGGACGAGGGTGACCAGCGTCCGGATGCCGGAACTGGCGATACGGGCGTCGCAGAGCACGATCGGCACCTCGGGCCTGAGGTCTATCGCGGCCCGTACCTCCTCCGGGTCGTACCGGTACGAACCGTCGAACTCGTTGACGGCGACGACGAATCCGATGCCGCGCTGTTCGAAGAAGTCCACCGCGGAGAAGGAGTAGTCGAGCCGCCGGGTGTCGGCGAGCACGATCGCGCCGAGCGCGCCCCGGGAGAGTTCGTCCCACATGAACCAGAAGCGTTCCTGTCCCGGTGTGCCGAAGAGGTACAGCACATGGCGTTCGTCGAGGGTGAGCCGGCCGAAGTCCATCGCGACCGTGGTCGACGTCTTGGTCTCGACGCCGGTCAGATCGTCGGTCGCCGCGCTGACCTGGGTCAGCAGCTCCTCCGTACTGAGGGGCGCGATCTCGCTGACCGCGCCCACGAAGGTCGTCTTGCCGACGCCGAATCCGCCCGCGACGAGGACCTTCAGCGCGGTGGGGAAGGACTGGGAGCCGGAATAGGGGTCAGAGCTGTCGTCGTAGGCCATCGAGCACTGCCTCCAGCAGGAAACGGTCGGTGGGGTGGTCGAAGCTGTCCGGCGGCCGTGCGGTGATCGCCCCGCACTCCACCAGATCGGAGAGGAGGACTTTGGCCACCGTCACGGGGAGCCGGAGCTGTGCGGCGATCTCCGCGACCGAGGTCGGGCCCGCGCACAGGACGACGGCCTCGGTGTGCTCGGGGCCGAGGTGCGGCTGCGGCGGCGTCCCGGTGGAGACCACCAGCGTCAGCAGGTCCAGGGCCGCCGTGGGCCGGGTCCTGCCGCCGCTCACGGTGTACGGGCGGATGAGCCGGCCCGCCGCGTCGTCGAGCCACGGCCCGTCCGTGGAGAGGGACACCGGTCAGTGTCCCGCGGCGCTCGGTGAGACACCGGCCCCGTGCCGCAGTGGCGTCGCCAGATACGGCCGTACGCTCTTGACCAGCATCGCCATCTCGTAGCCGAGGACCGCGGCGTCCGCCTCACGGCCCGCCAGCACGGCCAGACAGGTGCCGGATCCGGCCGTGGAGACGAAGAGCAGGGTGGAGTCGAGCTCCACGACGACCTGGCGCACCTCACCGCCGTCCCCGAAGCGGATGCCCGCGCTGCGGCCCAGCGAGTAGAGGCCGGAGGAGAGGGCCGCCATGTGGTCGGCGCTGTCGGGGTCGAGGCCGTGGACGGATCTCACCAGTCCGTCGGAGGAGAGCAGCACCGCGCTGCGGGTGAAGGGGACTCGCTGGACCAGACCGCTCAACAGCCAGTCGAGGTCGGAGACATGGCCGGTCGGCACATCGCTCGCCATGGTGAATCTACTCCTTGGGGGTGGTGTCGTGGAGCGGTGACTCCGGAGCTCCGGGGGAGGGTTGCGGCGCTCCCCCGGGGCGTGTGGTGGGCTGGGACTCGGCGAGGCCGATGCCCCGCCGGAAGGCCGCCATCAGGCCGGGATCGTGGAGCGCCGGCTCACCGGCGGGGGCCGGCGCGGGGGCGTCCCGTAGCTGCGGTACGAGGTGTTCCTGCCCCCGGCGCCTGGGCAGGACGGGCCGGCTCGCGGTGCCGCGGATCATGGAGTCGCCGGTGGGCTCCACCGCGGGCCCGACCGGGATCACGGGGGCGGGCGGCTGCTCGGGCCGTCCGGCGTGCCGGGCGCCGGGGCGGGCGGCGGCGGGGGTGGGGCGCTCGGCGCGGGCGGTCCGCACGGGCAGCGGCGCGGGGCCGCCC
>NZ_JBHZDA010000183.1:0-5646 GCF_042755665.1 Streptomyces sp. NPDC059142 | reverse complement strand
CATAAAACGCCGTCACAAACGCCACCGGAACCGACGCCGCCTCCACCAACGACCACCCCACAGGAACCCCCACCACCACCCGCTCATCCACCACGGTGAACGATCCGAACCAGTTGGAGCCCAGTCCCATCACGCGGTCGCCGACGGCCACCGTGGACACGGCGGGGCCGATCTCGGTCACGACACCGGCGCCCTCGCTGCCCATGTGGGCGTTCTCCGCGTCCGGGTACTCGCCCAGGGAGATGAGCACGTCGCGGAAGTTGACGCCCGCGGCACGGATCGCGACGCGGATCTCGCGCTCGCCCAGCGGCCGGACCGCCGCGTCGGTGGAGACCGGGGCCAGGCCGTCGAGGGCGGCTCCGGGGGTGGTCCGCAGGTGCCAGGAGCCGTCGGGCAGGTCGGGCTCGGCGGGGGCCGTGGTGAGCTGCGGGACGCTCGTCTCCCCGCGCCGGAGCGCGAGTTGGGGTTCCCCGGTGCGCAGCGAGGCGGGCAGGGCGTCGATCGAGGCGGGGTCGTCGTCGAGGTCGACGAGGACGAACCGGCCGGGGTGTTCGACCTGTGCGGACCGCACCAGGCCCCAGACGGGCGCGGCGACCAGGTCCGGTACGTCCTCCCCGGCGCGCGCGGCCACGGCTCCGCGGGTGACGACGACCAGCTTGCTCCCGGCCGCGGCGAACGTCTCGTCCGCCAGCCAGGACTGCAGGAGCGTCAGCGCGCGGCCGGCGGCGGACAGGGTCTCCTCGGCGGTGTCCGCACCGGTGCCCGGGCGGGCGCCCGCCAGTACGTACTGCGGCGCCGGGTGCCTGCCGTCGGCGGTCCGTGCGGCGAGGGCGGTCAGGTCCTCGTGGCGCGTCGCGAGGCGGTCGAGGCCGGGGCCGTCCGTCCCGAGGACGGCGAGGGCCGGGGCCGCGGCGGCGGGCTCGTGGTCGGCGGGCGCCGAGGGTACGGGCGTCCAGTGGACGCGGTGCAGGTATCCGTCGCCGCTTCCCGCGGCGACGGTGGCTCCGGTGACGGCCTCTTCGAGGGGGCGGGTCACCAGCGTCTCGGCCGAGGCCACGGGCCGGCCGGTGTCGTCCGCGACGAGCACGGCCATGCCGCCTCCGTCGACCGGCGTGAGCCGCACCCGCAGGGCCGTGGCCCCGGTGGCGTACAGGGACACACCGGTCCACAGGAACGGCAGCCGTACGGAGGAGAGGTCGTCCGCGCAGGCCGGCCAGGCGTGCAGGGCGGCGTCCAGCAGCGCCGGGTGCAGGCCGAAGCCGTCCCCGGCCAGGTGTGCCCCGTCCGGCGGGGTGACCTCGGCGAAGATCTCCTCGCCCCGGCGCCAGACGGATCCGAGGCCGCGGAAGGCGGGCCCGTAGTCCAGCCCGGCGGCGGCGAGCCGCTCGTACAGGCCGCTCGTGTCGACCTCGCGGGCACCGTCGGCCGGGGGCCAGGCGTCGAGTCCGGCGGGTTCGCCGTGGTCGCCGGGGCCGGCGAGCGCGGCACGGGCATGCCGGGTCCAGATGCCCTCGGTGCCGCAGGCGTACACGCTGACGTCACGCCGGCCGTCGTCCCCCTCCGGCCCGCCCACGCTCACCTGGACGCGCAGCGGTGCGCCGTCGGCGGGGAGCACCATCGGGGATTCGAGGCTGAGTTCTCCGAGCCGGTCGCAGCCGACGGCGTCACCCGCGCGCAGCAAGGTCTCGACGAGGGCGGTGCCGGGGACGACGGCCCGGCCCCGCACGGTGTGGTCGGCGAGCCAGGGGTGGGTGCGCAGCGACCAGCGGCCGGTGAAGAGGTGGCCGTCGCAGTCGGGCAGCGGCACGCCCGCCTCGATCAGCGGGTGTCCGACGGGTTCCATGCCGGTGGCCGCGGCGTCGGCGGCGGGCGTGGTCGGGTCGAGCCAGTGACGGCGCCGCTGGAAGGCGTACGTCGGCAGGTCGACGCGGTGCGCGCCGGCCGCGTCGAACGCGCGGGCCCAGTCCACGGGTGCCCCCGCGACGTATGCCTCGGCGAGGGAGCTGAGCAGCCGGGCCTCACCGCCGTCGTCGCGGCGCAGCGTTCCGACCACCGACACGTCGCTGCCGTGGTCCTCGGCGGTCCGCTCGACACCCGGGATCAGAACCGGGTGCGGGCTGACCTCGACGAAGTGGCGGTGGCCGGCGTCGAGCAGGGCACGGACGGCGTCCTCGAAGCGGACCTGGGAGCGGAGGTTGCGGTACCAGTAGGCGGCGTCCAGTTCCGTCGTGTCGATGTCCGTGGCGGTCACGGTGGAGAAGAACGGCACCTCGGAGGGGCGCGGGGACACCCCGGCCACCGCTTTCTCGACGTCGGCGCGGATCTCCTCGACGTGCGCCGAGTGGGAGGCGTAGTCGACGGGGATCCGGCGGGCGCGCACGCCGTCGGCCTCGTAGGCGGCGAGCAGTTCTTCGAGCGCGCCGGCGTCGCCGGACACCACGAGGTGCGAGGGTCCGTTGACCGCCGCGACGGACAGGGCGCCCCGGTAGGAGTCGACGACGCGTCGTACGTCGTCCTCCGGTGCGCTGACGGAGACCATGCCGCCGCGGCCGGACAGCGCCGTCAGCGCGCGGCTGCGCAGGGCCACCACCCGCGCCCCGTCCTCCAGGCTCAGCGCACCCGCCACCACCGCGGCCGCGATCTCACCCTGGGAATGCCCGACCACCGCGGCGGGACGCACGCCGAACGACTCCCACACCGCCGCCAGCGACACCATCACGGCCCACAGCGCGGGCTGGACGACGTCCACGCGGTCCAGCCCGGGTGCGCCCCGTGTTCCGCGCACCACGTCGGGCAACGACCATTCGACGAACGGCTCCAGGGCCGCGGCGCAGGCCGTGAAGTGCTCCGCGAACACCGGTGAGGAGTCCAGCAGTTCCACCGCCATGCCCGCCCACTGCGAGCCCTGGCCCGGGAAGACGAGGACGGGGGCCTCGTCGCCCGGGGCCACTGCGGTGAGGAGCTCCGTGGGTTCCTGGCCCGTCGCGTGGCGCCGCAGCCGGGTCACGGCATCGGCGCGGTCGGGAGTGAGGAGCACCGCTCGGTGGTCGAAGGCGGCGCGGGCGGTGGCCAGGGTGAGGCCGATGTCGGCGGGTGTGTGGCCGGGGTGTCGTTCGGCGTGGTCGGCGAGGCGGCCGGCCTGGTCGCGCAGGGCCGCCGCGGACTTGGCCGACAGAACCCAGGGCACCAGCGGCAGGGGCCGCGTCGCGGCGGGTTCCTCCGCCGGTGCCGGTCGTGGAAGCGGAGGTTCTTCGACGAGGACGTGGGCGTTGGTGCCGCTGATGCCGAACGAGGACACTCCGGCCCGGCGCGGACGCTCGCCCCGCGGCCAGGGGACGGGGCTGGTGAGGAGGCGCAGAGCGCCGGTGGACCAGTCGACGTGCGGTGAGGGCTCGTCGGCGTGGAGCGTACGCGGCAGTTCGGCGTGGTGCAGAGCCAGAACGGTCTTGATGACGCCGGCGACACCGGCGGCGGCCTGGGCGTGGCCGATGTTGGACTTCACCGACCCCAGCCACAACGGCCGCTGCGGGTCCCGTCCCCGACCGTATGTCGCCAGCAGCGCTCCGGCCTCGATCGGGTCGCCCAGCTTCGTGCCCGTGCCGTGCGCCTCGACCACGTCCACGTCCGAGGTCCCGAGGCCCGCGTCCGCCAGCGCCGCGCGGATCACCCGCTGCTGCGCCGGACCGTTCGGGGCGGAGAGGCCGCTGCTGGCACCGTCCTGGTTGACGGCGGTGCCGCGGATGACGGCGAGGACGCGGTGTCCGTCGCGTTGGGCGTCGGAGAGCCGTTCGAGGCAGAGCATGCCGGCGCCCTCCGCCGGGCCGAAGCCGTCGGCGTCGGCGGAGAAGGGCTTGCAGCGGCCGTCCGCCGCCAGTCCGCGCTGTCGGCTGAACCCGATGAAGGTGCCGGGGGTGGGCATGACGGTGATGCCGCCGGTGAGGGCGAGGTCGCACTCGCCCTGACGGAGCGAGCGGACGGCCAGGTGCAGGGCGACGAGGGAGGAGGAACAGGCGGTGTCCACCGTGATGGCGGGTCCCTGGAGACTGAGGGCGTAGGCGATGCGGCCGGACACGATGCTGGTGGTGCTGCCGGTCATCAGATGTCCCTCGGCGCCGTTGGCGGCGTGCAGGGGCGGCCCGTAGTCGAGGGCGACGGCTCCGACGAACACTCCGGCGTCGCGGCCCTTCAGGGAGGCGGGGTTCATGCCGGCGCGCTCGACGGCTTCCCAGGACGCTTCGAGCAACAGGCGCTGCTGCGGGTCCATGGCCTCGGCCTCGCGCGGGGAGATGCCGAAGAACTCGGCATCGAAGTCGCCCGCGTCGTGCAGGAAGCCGCCCTCGCGGACATAGGTGCGGCCGGGGGCGTCCGGGTCGGGGTCGTGGACGCCCTCGGTGTCCCAGCCCCTGTCCTCCGGAAAGGGGGTGATGGCGTCGACGCCGTCCCGGACGAGGTGCCACAGGTCCTCGGGGGTGGTGACGCCGCCGGGGTAGCGGCACGCCATCCCGACGATCGCGATGGGTTCGTGGGCCAGGGCCTCGATCTCGCGCAGACGCCCCCGGGTCTGGTGCAGGTCGGCCGTCACCCGGCGCAGGTAGCCGAGGAGCTTGTCTTCTTCCGGCATCAGGGCCTCACATGGTGTCGCTGGCGGTGGCAGGGGGTCGCTGGGCGCCGGGAGAGCGCCGGTGGTGGTCAGCCGGAGCCGAATTCCCGGTCGATGAAGTCGAACAGCTCGTCGGCCGCCGCAGACTCCAGCTGGTCGGCCACGTCATCCGTACCGGTCCCCCGCGCGGGGGCCGGAGCGGTGGTGTCCGGACGGCCGGGGCCGGTGTCCGGTCCCGCCTCCTCGTCGTCCGCCGGGTTCGCCGACAACTCCTCGGCGAGGTGTTCGGCGAGGCGGAGGGCATCGGGATAGTCGAAGATCAGGGTCGCGGGCAGGATCAGGCCGGTCGCGTTCTTGAGCCTGTTGCGCAGTTCGACCGCGGTGAGCGAGTCGATGCCGATGTCCTGGAATCCCCGGTCGGCGGGGACCGCGGCGGCCGACTCGTAGCTCAGGACGATCGCGGTGTGTTCCCGCACGACGCGCAGCAGGGCCTGTTGCCGCTCGTTACGTCCCAGTCCCGCGAGCCTCTGGGACAGCGGTACGCCGTCCGGCCGGCCGCCGTTCCTCTCGGAAGCGACAGTGCGGCGTCGGGGTGTGGTCGGCTGGCGGATCAGGGCGCGGAACATGGGATGGGCGGACGCGTCGCTCGCACCGGCCGACCCGAAGTCGAGCCGGGCAGCCAAAAGCAGACTCTCCGACGACACCACGGCACGATCGAACAACTCCAGCCCCTGCGCACTGGACATCGGCACCACACCCATCCGACCCATCCGCGCCAGATCACCCTCCCCCAAACCCCCCGTCATCCCACTCCGCTCCCCCCACAAACCCCACGCCACCGACACACCCGACAACCCCCGAGCCCGCCGATACGCCGCCAACGCATCCAAAAACGCATTCCCCGCCGCATAATTCGCCTGCCCCGCACCACCCAACACACCCGCCGCAGAAGAAAACAACACAAACAACCCCACCTCAGAACCCGCCACCTCATGCAAATTCCACGCACCCGCCACCTTCGCCGCCAACACCCCCCGCAACCGCTC
>NZ_JBHZDA010000182.1:0-5726 GCF_042755665.1 Streptomyces sp. NPDC059142 | reverse complement strand
CGTCGCTTTCTTTCTGTGTGTGTGTGTGTGTCTCTCTTTTAAACCCCCCACCCCTGTGTGCCTCCCGCGCTGTCCCCGGCGCCCCCGGCCGCCCCCGGGGAGACCTGTGGTCCGACCGCTCCTAATCGACCTTGTAGTCCTGCCCGAGGACGACGGAGACATCGGCGTTGGCCGCCGCCTTGCCCTTCTCGACCGCGCTCACGGGCAGCCCCAGCGTCTTCGCGGTCTCCTCCGCCTGTTCCTTCTTGGACGCGTCCCCGTAGGTGACGCGTGAGGAGGCCACGGCGTCGGCCGTACCGGCGTCCACGAAGCTGTAGCCGCCGTTGACCAGCGCGATCCTGGCGGACTCGGCCGCGTCCTGGTTCCCGCTCGCGTTCTTCACGCCGACGCGCAGGGCGTCGCCCTGCTCGGGCGCGGTCACCGAACCGCCCAGGATGTCCTTCACCACGGTCTCGGTGGACTCCTCGCTGAGGGTGCCGTTCGCCTCGGCGGGCAGGACCGTCGTCTTGTAGTCACCCACCTTGGCGTGCTCGGCGAGCTTGGCCAGGGCGGCGCCGAGGTCCTTCTCGGTCAGCGACGGGTCCAGGATCTGTGCCAGGGTCTCGACGGTGACGGTCGCGGTCTTCGGGTCGTCCGAGATCTTCCGCAGGACGCCCTGGAGCACCAGCCCGAAGCGCGTGAGCTGCTTCGCCTCCTCCTCGCCGGGGGCGCGGTAGGTGGCGTAGCCGACGGCCGCCCGTCCGTTCAGGGTCTCCTTCTCGCCCTTGCGGACCAGCGGGTCGTCGCCCTCCTTGGCGGCGGGAATCTCGACGTCGGTGGTCACCTCGATGCCACCGACCAGCTCGACCAGGTTCTCCAGGTACGGGGTGTCGAGCCGCCAGGTGCCGGCGATCTTGGTACCGAGCAGGGTGCCGATGCCCTCGCGGGTGCCGTCCGAGCCGTCCTCGTCGACGGACTTGCCGAGGGTGGTCGAGGCCCCCTCGTCGCCCGCGATGGAGAGGACGTTGGGGAGCAGCACGGTGGTGCCCTGGCCGGTCGTGGAGTTGTTGACCAGCAGCGCCGTGGAGGTGTCCTTCTGCTTGGTGCTGCGCAGGTGTACGACGATCACATCGCGCTTCTGCGTGCCGGAGGCGGTCGTCTGCGGCGCGTCCGACCCGGACATGCCGGGCAACTTGCCCGCGTACCAGAGGTACCCGACGCCTCCGGTGACCGTCAGGGCGAGGACGACGACGAGGGCCACGACGCGGCTGCGGCCCCGGCGCTTGGCCTCCTCGCGCCGCTCGGAGCGGCTCTCGGTGAACTTGAGCCAGTCGATGACGTCCTCGGAGTCCTCGGTGGGCTCCTCTATGAACGCGAACTGTTCGGTCTTGTAGTCGCGTTCCTCACCGTCGGGACGCCGCTGTCCCGGTACGGCGGGCTGCTCGGGCTCCGCCCCGCGCGGGGACCCGGCGGAGGCGGCGGCGCCGGGCGCGGGCGCCGGCTCGGACGCCCCGGTGGCCGAGGGCCGGTCGACGGCGACCGGAGCCTGCCGCTGGGCCTGCTGGGCCTGTTGGGCCTGCTGCTGCTCCTGCTGGGCCGGCTGCGTGCCGGTGTCGTACCCGTACGGGTCGTACCCGTAACCCTGTTGCTGCTGCGGCTGTCGCTGCGGCATCTGCTGGGCGTACGGGTCGTACTGCTGCGGGATCTGTTGCTGCTGTGCCTGTGAGGGCTGCTGCGCCTGCTGTTGATCCTGCTGCTGGGCGTACGGGTCGTAGCCGTACCCCTGTTGCTGCTGTTGCTGTTGCTGTTGCTGCTGCTGTTGCTGTTGCTGCGGCAGGGGCTGCCCATAGGCGTCGTACTGCTGCGGCTGCTGCTGGGACTGCTGGTACACCGGCTGCCCGTACTCGTCGTAACCGACGATCTGGGGCTGCGTGTAGTAGGGGCCGTACGGGTCGTACGGCTGCTGCTGGTCGTTCACCGGTGCCCCTCTCCGTGGCTCAGGCGCCGCGGTACAACTGCCGCTTGTCGATGTAGCGCACGACGCCGTCCGGCACCAGGTACCAGACGGGATCGCCCTTCGCGACCCTCCCACGGCAGTCGGTCGAGGAGATGGCCAACGCCGGAACCTCCACCAGCGAGACCCCGCCCTTGGGCAGTCCGTCGTCCGTCAGATCATGGCCCGGCCGGGTGACCCCGATGAAATGGGCGAGGGAGAACAGCTCCTCGTGGTCCCGCCAGCTCAGGATCTGCGAGAGGGCGTCGGCCCCCGTGATGAAGAAGAGGTCGGCGTCCTCGTTGAGGGACCGCAGGTCCCGCAGCGTGTCGATGGTGTACGTGGCGCCGCCGCGGTCGATGTCGATCCGGCTGACCGAGAACTGCGGGTTGGACGCGGTCGCGATGACCGTCATCAGATACCGGTCCTCGGCCGGCGACACCGCGCGCTGGCTCTTCTGCCACGGTTCACCGGTCGGTACGAACACCACCTCGTCGAGCTCGAACAGCGCGGCGACCTCGCTGGCCGCCACGAGGTGTCCGTGGTGGATCGGGTCGAAGGTACCGCCCATCACGCCGAGTCGGCGCCTGCCGCGCTCGGATCCGGGGCCGGGGCCCTGCTCCGGTCTGTCCGGTCCTGCCGCTCCGCGACCGCTGGACGCTTGCTGGTCTCCCATACGTCCAGAGCCTACTGGCACACCCGTACGCCCCGGTGTCAGCGGTCGCGGTTGAAGCGCGTGGTGATGAACAGCAGCAGGAGCAGCGCGAAGAGGGCGCCGCCGCCGACGAGAACCGGATTCAGGCTTTCGTGGTTGCCGCCCATCTCGGCGCCTTCGGCGAGCGTGACCAGGTGGGCGGCGGTGCCGGTGAGGCTCATCTTCTACGGGCCCTTTTCCTCGGGGGTCTGGGTCCTCCGGAGAGCTGGACTCTCCTGAGGTCTGCGGAGACTTCGCCCACATCGTATGCGGGCCCCCGGGGCACGCTCACGCCGACTCAGTCGTTGTGGTCGTTGTCGCGGTATCCGCGCAGCAGGAACCAGGCGAGCAGCGCTGCTCCCACGAGCAGGACGACCAGCACGATCCGCAGCGTGCTGCCCGCCCCCTGCTCTTCGGAGGCGGCGGCGAGCAGGGTGGCGGTTTCCGGCATGACGGCGGTGCTCCTCGGTCTCTTTCCGGCTGAGATCCGGGCGCTGCCCCGGCACCTCATCCACAGGCCCCCGCCACACGGTAGCCCCAGCGCCTAGTCTGGGGTCCGTCAGGGGGGACGAGCCTTGGATTCTGGACTCGTACGAACAGGGGATATCCATGACCGAAGACCGCAACGAGGCGACCGGCGGCGCGCACGTGCCGAGCCGGCAGCGCAAGCGCTTCCCGGGAATCTCCTCCCGGGCGTACGAACACCCCGCCGACCGCTCGGCGCTGGTCGCCCTGCGCAAGCTCAGCGGTTTCGACACGGTGTTCAAGGCGCTCAGCGCGCTGCTGCCCGAGCGCAGCCTGAGGCTGCTCTTCCTCTCCGACTCGGTGCGGGTGGGCGACGCGCAGTTCGCCCATCTGCACACCATGCTGCGGGACGCCTGCTACATCCTGGACCTGGAGAAGGTCCCGGCGATGTACGTGACGCAGGACCCGCGGCCCAACGCGATGTGCATCGGCCTGGACGAGCCGATCATCGTGGTCACCACCGGACTGGTGGAGCTGCTCGACGAGGAGGAGATGCGGGCGGTCGTGGGCCACGAGGTGGGCCACGCCCTCTCCGGTCACGCGGTCTACCGCACGATACTGCTCTTCCTCACGAGCCTCGCCGTCAAGGTCGCGTGGATCCCGCTGGGCAATGTGGCGATCATGGCGATAGTGACGGCGCTGCGGGAGTGGTTCCGCAAGTCGGAGCTGTCGGCGGACCGGGCCGGTCTCCTGGTCGGACAGGACACGCAGGCGTCGATGCGCGGTCTGATGAAGATCGCCGGTGGTAACCACCTGCACGAGATGAACGTGGACGCGTTCCTGGAGCAGGCCAAGGAGTACGAGGAGGGCGGCGACCTGCGTGACTCCGTCCTGAAGATCCTCAATGTGCTCCCGCGCACGCATCCGTTCACGACGGTCCGGGCCGCCGAGCTGAAGAAGTGGTCCGAGAGCCGGGACTACCAGCGGATCATGGACGGCCACTACCCGCGCCGCGACGAGGACAAGGACACGTCGGTCACGGACTCGTTCCGCGACTCCGCCTCGCACTACGCGGACACGGTCCGCAGCAGCAAGGACCCGCTGATGAAGCTGGTGGGCGACATCGCGGGCGGCGCGGGCGACCTGGGCGGCAAGCTGCGCGACCGGTTCACGGGCGGCGGGAACAGCGGCGGGAACGGCAACGGCGGCAACGGCGACGGCGCCTCGGACGGCGACGGCGGCGGGACCGGCGGCAAGGGACCGGTCAAGGACTGACCGCACCCCCTCCGTCAGGCCGTCAAGCCGTCGGGCCGTCGGACCGTCACGGCGACGGGCTCGGCTCCGCCGCGCGGGAGAGCGCCCCGCAGAGCGGCGGATGTACCGGGCCCGTCGCGTACGGATCGGTCGCCGCCGGTTCGTGGGGGCGGGCGCGCTCACCGGCGAGCAGCGGGCGCAGCGTCCTGGGCGGCTCGGCGGAGCAGGACTGGGGCCCGGCCTGGACCTCGCTGGTCACCACCTGGGTCTGGTGCCGGGGCAGGTCCTCCACGCCGAAGCGGAAGCGCATCTCGCGCCGGACGGTGAAGAGCGAGGCGTCCCGTACGGGGCGGCTGTCCGAGGCGGCGGGCCGCAGCGGATAGACGAAGACATGATCGGAGCTGACCTCCAGCGTCCCGGGCTCCGTCTCCCGGTACCGCAGCGTGCCGTGGACGCGTACCTGCTCGTCGGCGCGCGCCACCTTCGCCGGGTCGAAGCGGACCAGCCAGCCGATCGGGTCGTGGTGCCCGTCGTCGGCCGGATCGGTGAAGCTGCGGTCGAACTGGCCGAGTTGTCCGGGGTCCAGGAGTACCCGTACGGGGCGCAGGGTGCGCCCGGCGAGGACGTCGGGGTCGAGCGAGGAGGCCACGAGGTAGTCCTTGACGATGCTCAGCGCGGCCATCACCTGGCCCTCCGCGAAGTCACCGGCGGTCCGGGCCGCGGGCAGGGTGATCCCCGCCGCGCCGGTCCTGAACTGCGCGGCGGGGCTGCGGGCGAGGAGTTCGGCGGGCGCCCCGCCCGGCACGGGTCCGGCGGGGGCGAGCGGGATCACCGAGGTACGGGCCTGCTCGACGCCGCGGAGCGCGGGCGGCCGGTACGGGTTGCGCAGCCCGAGGTAGATCGCGGTGCCGAAGGCCACCACGAGGATCAGCAGGAGCAGCAGGAACTGCCGCGGGCCGTTCCTGAACCGCTGCCGGCGCCCGGGGACGGGCGGCGGGCCGGGCGGCAGCCTGCGGACTGCGTGGGCGTGATCGCCCATGCGCTCCCGCGCGGAGTACTCCTGGAGCCGGGCCGCCCGGATGAACGACTCGTCGAAGACCACCGAGCGGTACTCGTCGTCCTCGCCTCCGGGGAGCCCCTCAGGATGTTCTCCCTCGGGTGGGTCTCCACGCCCTGCCATACCTTGAGGGTAGGTCGGCGCGGGCGAACGTAAACGCCGAGCCGACCGTCGAGTTCCGCATGACACCCGTTCGGCCGTTCGGGTAGCCGCCCGCCCCCCCCGGGCGCGCCCCGCGCCCCGCGCGCGCGCGCGCCCCACGCCCCCACACCCCAGCGCCCCCC